>JBBQWD010000152.1:0-4270 GCA_038210945.1 Gemmatimonadales bacterium | reverse complement strand
TCATTTACATCTCCTGTTGTTGTTGTACTGCTTATTTCGATTCAGACGTGCCTTTCTCAGACTGAAGCCATCTCTCTGTTGAGGGTTTTTGGTGGTGGACGCTCCGCCGGCTGGCGGCCGGTCGAGCTCCGGATGACGAGCTTCGTCGACACGCGCTCCCGCTTCCGCGCGTGTCCGTTCTTGTGCGTGATGCCTTCCAGCAGGATCTCCACGGCTCTCGCACCGAGCTCGCAGATTGGAACGTGAACCGAGGACAACGGCGGATCCATATAGCGCGCGAGCGGGATGTCGTCGAACCCCGCGACCGCCATCTCCTCCGGCACTTCGACTCCCGACTCGCGCAGCGCACTCAGAGCGCCGATCGCCATCGAGTCGTTTGCGGCAAAGATCGCTGTCGGTCGCAATCGCATCGCGAGCAGTTCGATCGCCGCCGCATATCCGCCGGCCTCCGTGAAGTTGCCGGCGAGCTCGAGCGAAGTGTCGGGAACGATGCCCGCATCACGGAGCGCGATGCGATATCCGCGGAGCCGCTCCGCGGAGTCGTAGTTGCGCGGTGAGCCCTTGATGATCGCGATGCGCCTGTGTCCCAGCGAAACGAGGTGGCCAACCATCTCTCTCGCACCGCGACAGTTCTGAATCGTGAGCGAGTCGATCCCATTCCCCCGCGACACCGAGCACAGCAGCACCACCGGCATCGCGCTCGGCATGTTCAGCAGGGATTCAGCGTCGAGATCAGGTGACATCACGACCACCCCATCGACGCGACCCCGCATTGCGCGGATCGCCGTCTCGATTCCGTGCCTGTCGGCGTAGGCTCGCGAGATCAGCAGATGGAACCCGTTTCGCTGCGCTGTGTCGTCCATGCCGCGAATAACTTCGGAGAAGAACTCTCCATACAGATCGGGAAGGAGGACGCCCAATGTCTCGGTCTTGCTGGTGATGAGACTGCGGGCGCCGCTGTGAGGGACGTAACGCATTTGGCCGGCGACTTCACGAATGAGGCGCCGAGTCTTCTCGCTGACGGGTCCGCTGCCATTCAAAACTCTGGAGACGGTGGCGACGGACATGTTTGCTTCGCGGGCGACATCCTTGATCGTGACCATGCTCCTCGCTACTGGGCCCGGGCTCGTTCCGCGACAGGGCGGACCGAGGGAATGGTGGAAGGGCGCCGGGCTATTGGCCGATCTTTATCAGGAACACGCGAAATATGTAATCGTTTACACTGGGGGCGCCAGAGGGGGGTTTTTGGAGTCCCTCTCCGACCCAAGTCCCTTCCCCCACACCATACGGATGTTGAACTTTCGCGGGTGAGAATCCCAACTTGCCCAGAAGTACCGAAGCGGTTCCGGCGCCTGACCTCATTCGTGCGATGCGTTGGCGCGTCCGCCTTGTTTTTCGGTCTCGCTGCCTGCCGTCAGGTCGCCCCCGCTTTCGGCCCCAATCTTCCCGGCGCCCGGCAGAACGCGGAAGAATTCTTTTTCTCCGTCGGCTCACGCTTCACCAACATCCAGAGACCGCCGAGGATCACCCACGCGAGAGCGCAGTTCGGCCACTACGCGTTGACTCCGTCGGGCATCTACAACGACACCACCGTGTGGCTCGCGACTGGGCCCGACAGCGCGAGACTTTTCGGCGACGAGGGCCACTTCTCATACGATCGCTACATCGTCACGGCGAAGCTGTCGAACACACCGCCCGATGCGCTCACCGAATCTCGCGAGATCGTCCGCCTGAGAAAACTCACCGGCAACGATTACGAGTGGTTCACCAGCGTCGATGTAGCGCTCGGACGGATCGGCGCGAAAAACATTGCTGACGTCGTGGCGGCAGCGCTCGAGGCCGGCGAGGGAAGATCGCCCGCCGCGATTCGCGCCGACTACACGACGAATTTCCCGCGCACTGTCGCGACGCTGGGCAGGCTGTTCTCGATCGACACACTGCGGACGACGCCCGACATCGACGGCGCCACGACGTACGAGATGGCGATCAGGCTCACGCCCGAGATCCTCAAGGCGACTATGCCCCACTACGCCGCCTACATCGACAAGTACATCAGCAAAGGCAAGTATCGCCTCAGGCTCACCGACAAGGCGGGCGCGACGTGGTTCGATGCGTGGGCGTCGAACTACTACGTGCACTTCAAGGTGCGGAGCAAGGGCGGACACTTCGCGCCGCTCGAGGGAGCGGTGAGAGAGATGCCCGAGGCTCTTACGATCCACCTCGACATGTCCATGAAGATCATGATCTTCACCGTCGGGTGGGTGGACATGGTCGGAGAGTTCAACGTGATCAACTCTCCGCACGAGCGCGGCTGGGCAATGCGCTTCGCAAAGGAGCCGGAGTGGCATCTGCCGCCGACGGTGGGGTACCTCCTCAAATCTCCGCTGCGCCGGCCATTCCAGGATCAGGGGATTCCCATCCGCTTCTCGATCAGGGACAATCCCGGCTCGCAGACTCTGCTCAACCGACGCTTATCGCTCGTGGTCCAGGAGAGCGGTATTCTGAGATTTCTCAATCGCCTGAGCGGAACCGCGGTGGGAGATTTCCTCGGTCCCTCCGAGCGAGAGGCCAACCGGTTCAACGCCGATGCGTTCCGGGCGCTGAGAATCGACATCGCGGCGATCTTGCAATAGCTCAGCCTGGGGTTGCGCTTCGGCGGTCAGCCCCGAAAATTTCTCAGCGAAGGCCGCCCTCAGCCTATAGATTCGCGAGAGTAGGGGAAAACCCGTGACGTGATGGCGCTTCACTGAGTCAACCGCGTGCTGCACGAAACACCCCTCGAAGCCCGAGTGATGTCATGACGATGACGACGACCGACAATCTCGCAGTCGCACGCAAGTACCTCGAAGCCGTGGAAGGTGGCGCCGAAGGAGGCACGCTCGCCGACTTCTTCACCGAAGACGCAGTGCAGGAGGAGTTTCCCAACCGGCTATCGCCGATCGGAGCTCACCGCGACCTGAAGGCAATTCTGGATGCGGCGAGAAAAGGAAAGAGGACACTCCGGGCGCAGAAGTTCGACGTGGTGAATTCGATCGTCGATGGCGACAACGTCGCGCTCGAGGTCTTCTGGAGCGGACTGCTCGCTGTACCCGTCGACACTCTCCCCGCCGACACGGAGATGAGGGCGCACATCTCGATCTGGCTCGAGTTCAAGGACGGCAAGATCTCCAAGCAGCGCAACTACGACAACTTCGATCCTTGGTGGGTATAGCTCGGGATTGAGTTAGCTCGGCGTAGCTCACCACCCCGCACGCGTAGCTCTTCTCTCGCGAATTGTTCGCGGAGGAGGGCACACTTTCTGCCTGAATTGATGACCTAAGCGGTCGAGAGACCGCGTCAATTCAAGCGAGGTGGCGCATGACGTTCTCCAACGACAACCCGAACGCCGATTTTTCGGACGTGGGTGGATCTCCCGCAGCCGGTAGCTCATCCGGCAGCGAAGGCAAGGCCGACTTCTCAGACGTGTCAGCCGGCAGCTCGTCGACCGCGGCAAACGGGACGACCTACACGGTAAAGTCGGGCGACAACCTGAGCAAGATCGCCAAGCAGTTCTACGGCGATCCCGGCAAGTGGAAGAAGATTCACGCCGCGAACGCCGACAAGATTCCAAATCCCGACCTGATCCATCCCGGTCTGCAGCTCACCATCCCCGACGCCTAGCGAGGAGATTCACCCAATGATACGAACGATGCCCCGTGTTGCTGCGTTAGCGAGCGCCCTCTTCCTGGCCGGCGCGCTGGCAGCATGCAACAAAAAAAATGACGCGACACTCACCGACACCACTTCCCTCGGCACGACCACGGCCACCGTCGCGATGGACACGACGCCCGTTCGGGTCAGCGACGTTCAGGTAGGAAAGGGTGTTGGCTCCGACAAGAAGGTCGGCGACCAGACGACTTCCTTCGGCGTGCGCGACACCATGTACGTCGCGGTGATCACGGATGGAGCAGCGAAGGACGCCAAGCTCACCGCCAAATGGACCTTCAACGGCAAACAAGTTGTGAAGGAGTCCAGCCAGACGATATCTCCGACCGGTGGCGAAACCGTCACGGAATTTCACGTCGACAAGAAATCAGCCTGGCCCAAAGGAAAGTATCTGGTGGAAGTTTGGCTGAATGGCGTGTCGGCCGGAACCAAAGGCCTCGAGGTCAAGTAGCGCCGATTCGATGGATCTCGCACGGACTCGGCGGCAATTCGCCGACGAGTTCGTGCCGAGATGGGGCCGGGAAAACAGAAACGCCGCAACTCTATTGAGTCTGCGGCGATTTAT
>JBBQWD010000151.1:0-4287 GCA_038210945.1 Gemmatimonadales bacterium | reverse complement strand
CTCGCGAGGCGTGGAAGCGGGACTCGGCTTCGGCCGCGGTTTCACCAGGAACTCCGATCGGTGGGTGATCACGACGCAGTTCGAATTCAAGCTTTGAGATCGAGCATCGCAACGGACTGACGCGCGAACATCGGGCGCGACTGCAGGGAATCGAACTTGCACCCCGCGCCCCGCATGACAGCAAAACGCTATGACGTAGCTGTAGTCGGTGGCGGGCCCGCGGGACTATGCGCCGCGCTTTGGCTCGCGCGCTATCTCCACAAGGTCGTGGTCATCGATTCCGGTGATCCCCGCAACTGGGAAACCCGCGGCATCAACGGCTACCTGGGACACCAGGGCATTCGTTCGCCGGAGCTTCGCGCGCTTGGGCGGGAGGAGTGCGCGAAGTTCGGCGTTGACTTCGTTGACGGGATCGTCGACCGCACGGTTAACGAGCCCAGTGAGCGATTCGAGCTCTGCCTTCGCGGCGGAACAACGATCGAGGCCGAGAGAATCCTGCTCTCCATCGGCATCAAGGATTACTGGCCCGACATTCCCGGCCTCGACCGATGTTATGGTGAGACCGTTCACGTCTGCCCTGACTGCGACGGTTACGAGACGCGGGACAAGAAAACCGTTGTCGTCGGTACGGGGAGGAAAGCAGTTGGGATGGCGTTCGCGCTCGGCACGTGGACCAAACAGATCGTCATCTGCACGAATGGCGAGAAGCCGGAGATGAGCCAGGCGCTGCTCGACAAGCTCAAGGCGCTGAACATCCCGGTGCTCGAAGCGCCGATCAAGGGTGTAGTCTCCAAATCCAAGGAGATCATCGGCATAGATCTCGAAGGCGGAATGTCACTCGATTGCGAGCGCCTCTATTTCGCGATCGGCCAGTACCCGGCCGATGACCTGGGCGCTCAGCTTGGATGCAAGCGCGATGACCTCGGACGCCTCGTGATCGACGAACGGAATCACACCTCAGTCAAGAACGTGTATGCCGCGGGTGACATTGCGCCCGGCCCGCAGATGGCGATCGTCGCGGCGGCGAGTGGAGCGGTCGCCGCTATCGCCATTCACGCTTCCCTCGTTCCGGAGCCGAGGAAGCTTCCCGATTGACGCCGAGCGCTACCAGCGCAGAACGAGCGTCCGTGGCTTGTGCTTCCTGATTATCCGCAGGCTGACGGTGTTGTCGGGACGCGCGGCGCGGATCGCGCGCACCAGGTCGATCGGTGTATCGACCTTGATGGTGTCCGCCCTGAGAATGACGTCTCCGCCGCGCAGGCCGGAGAGCCGCGCCGGTGAGCCTTCGGCGACGTTCGTCACGAACACCCCCTCCTTTACGCCAAGCAGCTCACTCAGATCGTCGTTGAGCGCGGTGAACTCCGCACCGGCGAAAGGATAGACTCCGCCGCCATAACCAAGAGCGGGCAGAAGCACCGACGAAGGCGGCGGCGCCGGCATTCGAACGCGCGTCACTCCCGCGGAGGCGGTGGGCTCGCGCGCTGGCGACATCGTGCGCATCTCCATCCGCTCCGGCATCGAGAGCTCGACAACCACTCTCTTCTCCCAATTCTCCGGCGCTTTCCCCAGAGTGCCGCGGACGACTCGTACCGCGTCGTTCCGCTTAAGCCGAAGCACGAATGGCGCGCCGGGTCGCAGCCATTTGCGCATCTGCAGCGATCCGCCGCGCATGTCGTGCGAGTTGAAGGAGACCAGGACATCTCCAGGGACGACCCCCGCTCTTGCCGCCGGTGAGCCACGCTCGACAGTGGTGACGACAGGGTAGGAATCGAAGAACGCATTGCCGCGCTCGTCGAGCATCGCCTCGTCCGAGATCGTGACGCCGAACCAACCCGTCGGTGGCTCGACTGCCACGTGCGTCGTATTCTGGGCGTAGATGCAGACCGGCCAAGCCAGCGCTCCGATGAGAGCGGCCGCCAGAATCGAGGCGTCTCTAATGGTCAACATCTTCTCTCGCATCCTCACCTAGAACCCCTTAAGCCCAACGACGGGGCGCGCGACCATCTGCTGCGTCGCTACACGCGCACCCATGGTCGCCAGGTAGTACTGGTTGATGACCGGATCGTGGGGCGCTGTCTGGAGCGCGTTCTCGGTCGCGTTCGCCATCTGGTCGAGCGCGGCCAGTCGCGCCGTATAAATCGCCGAGCTGTCTTTGTTCGAGCTCGAGGTGTTGTTAGCGGCCAGAAATCTCGAGGCGCGCTCGTAGTCGCGCGCCGCGCGAAGCAGACTCGCGCTTGCTTCTTCCACCGAGGCGAAGCTCGCCTCGGTGGAAGTCGGCGCAGGCGAAGGGCTCGACGACACGTTGACCGCGCCGGAGCTGGCGGTGACGCTGGGAAGACCGATCGTCGTGCGGCCGATCGCGATTCCACCCACGAGCAGCAGCACTGCCGCCGCGGCACGCATCCAAGGTTGACCCGACACCCACCCACCGGACGATGACTCGCGAATGAGACCTTCCTCTCTCGCTCTGGCGGCAATTGTCCGCCAATCGTTGAGCGGCGGCTGTTGACGCTCTCTCTCCGCGGCAACGAGCTCGTCGAGCTCTTCTTCAGACAGGTGCGACATGTGGCTTCCCCTTTCCTGCGACGGTTGTTGAATCATCCACCAGATTCGCGAGCAGCTTCCGCAGCTTCGCGCGTGCCTTGAACAATTGAGATTTCGATCCGCCCGGCGTGATTCCGAGCTCCTCTCCGATTTCCCCGTGCGTATATCCTTCGATGTCATGGAGCACGAAGACCGCCCTGGCTCCCGGCGAAAGCCTCGTCATCGCCTGCTCGATCGATTCCGCCAGGAACGTCCGATCGCTCTCATTCTCCGTAATCGCCGAGTCATCTTCGATGTCCACTTCGAGCTTCGCGATGCGCCTGATCTTGCGTAATGCGTTGAGAGTGCGGTTCACCGCGATGCGGTGGGCCCACGTGCCGAATTGCGACTCGCCCCTATAGCTTGGCAAGGCCCGGAAGATCTGCATCCAGACCTCCTGCGAGATGTCGGCGGCCAGCTCGGCGTCGTCGCACAGCCTGCGAACGACCGCGTCGATGTGTGGCGCATGCTGCGACCAAAGTCGCTGCATCGCCCTTTCATCGCCGGCCATCGCACGCTTGAGGTCGAGCTGATCGATTGGCATCTCGGACATCCTGTTAGTCACTACGCATCAAACTTGAGTTTCCTCGAAAAAAACCGGTGACTTTTCACCCATTCCATCTATTTTGGGTTTCCCTGAAAAATCGGTGACCTTCCCTCTACGGAATCGTTTGCAACTGTATGCCCGCCACACCCGCGGAGCCTTAAGCCCATCCCGGCCGGGTCGGAACCTTAGCTCATGCGGTCTGTATAAATTAAGGTAGTTCAAGGAGTTAGCGTTGCTTAGAGTCATTCTTACCGCACTGACGGTGACACGCGCGGGCGACGGCCTGCCGGTCAAGTCTCCGACGTCAGTCGGGATGTCCGGCGATCGCCTCGGCGCCATTGAGCGCGTAATCGAGCGCGGGATAAAGGCTGGGGGATACCCTGGCGCCGCCGTTATCGTGGGCAGAAAAGGCGCTGCGGTGTTCGAGAAGGGCTTCGGCAGGCTCTCATGGAGCACCAGCAGCACACAGGTTGACGCCCAGCGGACGATCTACGACGTCGCGTCTCTAAGCAAGGTCGTCGGCACCACGACGGCCGTCATGATTCTCTACGACGAGAAAAAGATCGGACTCGATGATCCGGTCGTGAATTACATCCCCACATTCGGCGGCGGCGACAAGGACAGAGTCACGATCCGCCAGCTACTGACCCACACCTCGGGACTGCCGGCCGGCCGGGACATCTGGCGCATCGCTCAGACCCCGCTCGAAGCGCGGGCGCTGGTCCTCAGCACGAACCTCGAAGGCCGTCCTGGCGCCCAATACATCTACTCCGATCTGGGAGCCGACGTCCTTGGACTCCTGGTCGAAGTCGTCGCTGGCGAGCCACTCGACAAGTTCCTGGCGCGGCGCGTGTTCGAGCCGCTCGGGATGAACGAGACCTTCTATCGCCCCGCGGACTCGCTCCGCTACCGCATCGCTCCGACTGAAGTGACCCCTCCCCGCGGCTATCCGCTGAGAGGAGAGGTCCACGACGAGAACGCCTACGCTTTGGGTGGGGTTGCCGGACACGCTGGCCTCTTCAGCACCGCCGCCGACCTCTCAGTCTTTGCGCAGATGATGCTGAATGGCGGCGAATACAACGGCGTGCAGATCATTAGCAAGCCGACTGTGGAGCTTTTCACCTCCAGGTCCTTCGGCCACCGCGCGCTCGGCTGGG
>JBBQWD010000150.1:0-4290 GCA_038210945.1 Gemmatimonadales bacterium | reverse complement strand
TTCAAGCGCGAGTTCGATCTAACCTTGAACGCGGGCGATACCAGGGCGGTCACCGACGCGTGGGGCCACAAGTGGACGTTCCTCAGCCAGGGAATCTCGCGCTACACCGTTCTCAATCGTGAAGTCACCGCGATTGCGCTCGACGTTACGCGCGATGGCAAACCGTCGGGAGTCATCACCAGCGAGAAACGGCAGCACGTCGACTCGCGCGGTGCGCCCACGTTCGAGCCTTCGACTGAGGTCGGGATACAGGGATCGTTCAAGCAGGACGTGTACGTGGTGCTGGCGGGAGTGCGCGGTGGGGATGCGGCGGAGATCCGCGTCACCTTCAATCCACTCGTGCGCTGGGTCTGGCTCGGGGGAGCGCTCATGGCCCTCGGCGGTCTCGTCGTGATGTGGCCGCAGGCCGATCGCCAGCGCGTGCAGAGCGGCTACGCAGCGGTGCTGAAGCCGCAGCACGTGCCCGAGCGGGTGCCGGACCTGGTGGGTGCGTGATCGCGCGTCGCCATTGCCTGGAATTCACGGGCCACTCATGATGTCGCGGCGTAGCTTCTTGCTCGCGGTTCCCGCGCTTGGCCTCGGCGCCGCTGCATTTCCCCGCCGCATCCGTGCAGCGCAGGTCGCAGTGCAGACTTTCAATGGGCCGATGGCAGCCGCGGGCGAAGTCTATCGTCCGGTCACGCTCCCGGCGAAGCCCGGCGCGAGGCCGTCGATGACGGATGCACAGCGCGACGACCTCGAGCACCAGATCCATTGCCAATGCGGATGCAATCTCGACGTGTACACGTGCCGCACGACTGATTTTGCCTGCAGCGTGTCGCCGGCGATGCACAGCGATGTGATGGGTCTTGTCGCCGGCGGACATTCGGCGCAGGAGATTCTCGCCGCGTTCAAGGCGATCTACGGCGAGAAGGTCCTCATGGCTCCCGTCAGGAGCGGATTCAATCTCCTCGGCTACACCGTTCCGTTCATAGCGCTCGGAACGGGCGCGGTGGTCGTAGCCGTACTGATGCGTCGCTGGAAACGCACCGCTGTCGTTTCGACGGTTCCAGCCTCGCACGTTGATGCGAGCGAAGGTGAGCTGGCCGCCCTCGACGCCGCGGTGAGGCGGGATCGGTGACCGCGCTTCTCGTTGGTACCGCGCTCGCCGTAGCATCGCTCCTCTACGTCCTGTACCCGCTCTTTCGAGCCGACATCGCTGTCGCGCCACGCCCCCACGCCGATACGAGAGGGCGCCAGAGTCCCGCGGTTGATGCGCTGAGAGAGCTCGAGTTCGACCGGCAGACCGGGAAAATTTCCGATACGGACTACGAGCCGTTGAAGGCGCGCTACACTGAGCAGGCTTTGATCGTCATGCGCGCCGGCGACGCGCGCGTCTGTGAGCGGTGCGGACCAAGACCCGAGCGGGATGCCGAGTTCTGCTCCAAGTGCGGGTCCGCGCTCCTTAGCTAGCGTGCCGGTGGGTCGAGGCAGTTTGGGTCTTGACGCTTCGCCAAGGTAGGCAGCACTATCGGGGAAGACCCTAGTTCTCATTGCTGCTTACACCCCTCCGACCACGCCAATGCCCCAGCTTCAACGACTCGAGCTGGCAGAACCCTTCAATCCTTCCGCGGACGCGATCAGTCCGGAAACCGGACGGGATCCGGCTGTCGCCAGGGCGATCGCAGTGCTCGACCTCGCATTCGGTCCGGGGGTCGAGCGGAATTACGATATCCGCTTGTGGGACGGCACGACCCTGCGCGGTGAGGTTTTGCCGTCGGCCGATTTCACACTGCTGATCCGTCGCCGCGGCACGCTGAGGAGGATGCTGCTGCCTCCGTCGGAGCTGTCGATCGTCGAAGCGGTCATCTCCAACGACCTCGACGTCGATGGAAATCTCGAGTCAGCAATAGGGCTCGGCGATTCCGTCGGCAAACGGATTCAGTCGGTCGGAGGAATCGCCCGACTGATTCCGAAGTTGCTGGCGCTTCCGTGGGACGACGAAGCTCCTCCTCTCCACGAATCTCGATACGGGCGCTCGCTCCGCCTCTTCACGCCGCGCGCACGAAAGAGCACCAAAGCGGAAATTCGCTTCCACTACGATGTGGGCAACGAGTTTTACGCGCTGTGGCTAGACCCGAGCATGCTCTACACGTGCGCATACTATAGAAAGGAGTCTGACGACCTCGCGACGGCCCAGATCAACAAGCTCAATCATATCTGCCGCAAGCTCAGACTAACGCCCGGCGAGCGCTTTCTCGATATCGGTTGCGGGTGGGGCGGATTGGTCATGCATGCCGCCGAAAACTATGGAGTCGAGGCGACCGGCATCACTTTGAGCGCGGCGCAAGCGGAATGGGCCCAGAGACGCATCGCGGAGAAGGGCTTGGGTGACAGGTGCAGGGTGGAGGTGATGGACTTCCGCGACCTACCGGTTAATGCGCGGTTCGACAAGATCAGCTCGGTGGGCGTCACGGAGCACGTCCCGGAGAACCGGCAGCCCGATTATTTCGCCCACGTGTTTCAGGCCCTCGAAGCCAGTGGACTGTTTCTAAACCACTGTGAGGTCAGCACCCGCTCGGCGCGGCGTACCAACAGGCTGGGCGAGCGGATCGGCCGCTGGCTGTGGAAGCGCGATCAATTCATCGACAAGTACGTGTTTCCGGATGCCAAGCTCATTCCATTTGCGAGCGTGATCAGGAGCGCGGAGAGCGTTGGATTCGAGGTTCGGGATGTCGAAAGCCTGCGCGAGCACTACATGATGACCCTGCGGGCCTGGGTGCGCGGCCTAGAGCGGCGAAGAGGGGAGGCGATCAAGCTGGTCGGGGAAAGGACATACCGGGTCTGGCGCCTCTACATGTCCGCGGCCGCGTTCGGATTCCGCACCGCCGGTTTGAACATCGTGCAGACGCTGCTCGCCAAGCCAACCGCAAACGGCACGTCAAATGTTCCGCTGACGAGGGACGATATCTATTCGTGAACCGTGCGCTGGCGGCGCACGCTTTGCCTCATCAGCTACGAGACTCTAGGGCAGGGGGTTGGGATGGCGGTTCGTGACGTGGTGGCCGAGGATGGTTGCAAGTGGAAGGTGTGGGCGGTGATGGCGTCGGCCATCCATCCCAAGACCGCCGCTGAAGACTACCTCGGAGAATACAGCGAAGGCTGGCTCTGCTTCGAATGCGCGAACGAGCGCCGCCGACTTGCCCGGTTCCCGCAGGATTGGGACAGGCTCCCCGACAAGGATTTATTGCGCCTGCTCAAAACGGCGCACTCGGTACAGCCGCGAAGGCATACTCCACCCAAGCCGGGCGACGCCGCCAACCCCTAACTGTCCTTCTGTTACTGAGGGAGAACCCTCGTCCTCCTTGCGATGGCCGGCCAGCTGACGAATCTTAGGTCAGCGACGAGGAGAGAATCTTGGTCGGTTACGACTTCACCAGCAGAGTGCGTGGTTCCCTGATAAAAGCGCGGGAAGATGCCCAGCGCCGAAATCACGACTATGTGGGAACCGAGCATCTACTACTCGGTCTGCTCGCCGAAGACGACGCGCTCGTAATGGACGTCCTCGAAAACCTCTCGGCGAATCCGATGGTCCTCCAGCAGGCTGTCGAGCAGCGGGTGACGGACGGCCAACCCGGCCGTCGCGTGATCACGACTACTGATTTGCCTTACACCTCGCGCGCGCGAGTCGTTCTCGATCAGGCCATAGCAACGGCCCACGAGTTCGGTGACGGTTATGTCGGAACCCAGCACCTGCTGCTCGGACTAATTCGGGAAACCCACGGAATCGCTGCGCAGTCTCTTGCCGCGGCTGGTTTGACCGAGCCGAAGCTCAAACGTGAAGTCGTGAGAATCCTTCAGGGCGAGGGCGTGGCAGCGATGCTCGACGACATCGCATCCGAGCCGGCCGAGACGCAGGTGCCGCTCAGTATCGCGGTGGAATTGCGGTACGAGGATGGAACGCTGGCGACAAAAGTATTCGCGTCAAAGGACGACGCGATCGGATTCCTTCGCGACCGGCAGTAGCTAGCGCTCCAGCTCTTTCATCCGCCGCACTGCGATCTGTATCGGAACGAAGGTCGCGGCGAGACACAGAAGCGTAGCCCCACCAAATCCGATGATCAGGCCGGAGAGACTCGGATCGGTCTTGAAGAGGACTGAGCCGGCGTATTCGTAGACGGGCCTCGCTTCCAGTATGATCACGAGCCCGATCAGAGTGACTGATGCCATCATCAGTACGAGTCCGCCAAACGACGTCGGTATCTGCGCCGCGTTCTCGGTGTTGAACTTCGGAAACAGCGCGCCAAACCC
>JBBQWD010000149.1:0-4336 GCA_038210945.1 Gemmatimonadales bacterium | reverse complement strand
GTATCGCCAACCGTCACGTTGAGATTCGCCGCCGTCTGCTGCGCTATCAGAATCCCTTCGCTGGCGCCGAGCATCGGCCTGAGCTGGGCGGGGAAATCGTTCCAGTACGTGGGCGTGACGCCGAGCACTTTGCCTTCGCCGGTAGTCTGAGTGGTGCTGCCGAGCGTGTTGCCGCCAAGTCTCGCCGTGAATGAGTTCACGTCAGCATAGCCGACGGTGTCGACAATCGTCACGCGCGCAGCTTGATGGACCTCCTGCGCCACCGAGTCGGTGTGGGCGCCGGGCACGATCTCGATCTGCCAATCGACGGGAACGTCTCCGAGCGCGCGCCGAGTCATCGTCGCCGCGCTGGCGTTGATGAAGATCCCGAGGATGGACAGTAGGGCAACGGTAAGACTGACTCCTAGCGCTGCCGGCACCATCCGTCCGTAGCGTCGCCGAATCAGTCCGGAGAGCCAAGTCGTGGTAGCGCTCACCTCAACAGCCCGTGTTCTATCGTCCACTGGGTCTTCATGCGGGAGGCAACGATCGGGTCGTGTGTGGCGATGACGAGTGCCACATCGCTGCCCTTGAGTCGACGCAGCAGGAGATCGAGTAGACGTTTGGAAGTCTGATGATCGAGCTGACCCGTCGGCTCGTCCGCGAGAATGAGTGCCGGCTTGGTGATGAGACTGCGCGCGACGGCGGCGCGCTGTGCCTGTCCACCGGAAATCTCCTCCGGCAACTTGTCAGCGAGCGCGGCGAGGTCGAGAGCGCTGAGTATCTCCGATGCGTCGTTGCGGGCCTCTTGGGCGTTGGAGCCGCCGAGCAAGCGCGGCACCTCAATGTTTTCGAGGACAGTCAGAGGCGCGAGCAGGCTCTCGGTCTGGAAGACGAATGAGATCTTCGACGGACGCAACGTCTCGCGTTCGCCGAGTGCCGGCCAGGTGACGGTGCCGCTGGTGGGCTCGTCGAGGGCAGCGAGGAGGTGGAGAAGAGTCGACTTTCCGCTCCCGGATGGACCGACGAGAGCGATGCGATCACCGCGCTCGATCTTGCAGGTCGCGTGTTGCAGCGCCACAACCTTGCTGCCGTTCGTTCGGAACACCCGGCCCGCGTCGACTGCTTCGGCGAGTACGTCGCTCACTTTGGATTCTTGACGATCTTGCCGTCCTCGATCCGTATCACGCGGTCAGCGTGCTTCGCGATCGCATCGCTGTGGGTGACGATGAGAATCGCGCCCCCGTTCTTTTTGTGCTCTTCGAAGAGCGCGAGGATGCGCTGCTCCGTCGCGGCGTCGACCTCGCCTGTTGGCTCGTCGGCAATGAGAATGGGCGGCTTGGGAGCGAGCGCAACGGCGAGGCCAGCGCGCGACGCTTCGCCGCCCGAAAGGTGCGGCGGGTAGGCGTGGGCGCGCTTGGTGATTCCGACCAGCCAAAGCACTTCATCGACCCGCGCATCGTCCTTCTGGCCGGCGAGCCCCATTTTGAGCTGAACGTTCTGTCGGACGGTCAGATGGTCGAACAGATTCCCGCTCTGCAAGAGGATTCCCATCGAGCGCGCACGAAGGCTCGAACGGGTCTTTTCGTCGCGGCGCGTGAGACGCTCGCCATTGATGTAGACGAAGCCGCCGTCAGGCTCGTCGAGGCCGGCGAGGCACGACATGAGTGTCGACTTCCCGCTGCCGGATGGGCCGACGACCGCGACGATCTCGCCGGAATTCACTTCCATGCTCACGCCGCGCAGCGCCTGCGTTTCGTCGTCGCCGACGTGGTAGAAGCGGTAGAGCTCGCTGGCCTCGATCGCCGGCGTTACGGCGGAGGAGAGCGCCGAGCTCCTCGAGGGGGATGTCACAGCCAGCGGAAGCTGTTGGCCATCCGGTTCCACTGATCGATGTTATCCGCGCCCTGCGGTGCCCACACCGTGAGCGTCGCTTCCTTTCCGTTCCGGAAGAAGATGTAGGCGATGTTCTCGAGACGGACGCGCTTGTTCGTCACCGGATTCGGCTCGGAGTTCGAGGTGTACTTGATCACGACGGCGTTGCCGCTCGGGAGGTTTGCTTCGGACACACCGGCAGTGGTAACCGCGCGCCCCTGCGATTGAATCAGCTTGGCCTCTTTCGCCTGGACGCTGGCTGCGGTTGGTTCGGCCGATGCAGGAGCGACGGTCACACTGACTCCGTCGAGCTTGCTGATGAAAGTGACGTTGCTGCCAGTTTGGGCCCGGGCCCAGCCTTCAGGTACTTCGAGCTGGTATCCGCCGACCGAATTCTGGTAAATGATGAAGGCCTGCGAGTCAGGGATATCCCCCGGAGGATTTATCTCCGGTGCGACGGCTGTCTCGGTCGAAGCAATCGGCGTTTCGGTGCTCGTTGTCGCGGTCGTCGTAGTCGACGACCCGGTCGTGTCAGCCTGGGTGTCCTTCTTCGCGGTGCACGCGACAAGAGACGTTATCAGCAGAATCGGAATGAGTTTTTTCATATGCGCGCTGTGGAGTTCGGCCGAAAACCCTAGCAATTTTGGGGCGAGTTACTGCAACATAAGCGACATAAATCACGTTCGCATTACACTCAGCTAACATGGGGGGCGCGTGACTACTCAGGTCATCTTCCTCTTTGGCCGCCCCGGAGTGGGCAAGCTCACCGTCGGTGAGCTGCTCGCGGCCGAGACAGGGTACCGCCTTCTCCACAATCATGCGGTGGTGGATCTGGTGACTTCGCTCTTTCCCTTCGGGTCGCCGCCGTTCGTCGCGCTGCGGGAGAAGATCTGGCTCGGGACCATCGACGCCTGCCTCGTCGCCAAGCAAGCCGGGGTCATCATGACCTTTGCGCCTGAGTCGACGGTCACGGACGTCTTCATTCCAAATCTCCAACAGCGCGTCATCACCCGTGGCGGCAAGCTCCGCTTCATCGAGCTCCGCTGCGGCGACGCCGAGCTCGAGGTCCGGCTCAAGGACGACTCGCGCGAGAGGTTCGGCAAGCTCAGGGACGTCTACACGTTCCGGAAGCTCGACAAGGCCGGCGCATTCGACCGGCCCGAGATGCCGCCGGCCGAGCTTGTAGTGGATACCACCAATACGAATCCGCTCGAGTCGGCGAGAGCAATCGCGAAACATTTGCATCAGACTGCGCCGCGATAATTCGTATGTAACAGAAAGTCACGGGGATGGGTTTTGGGCGTTACGTTAGTGCAATCATCAAAGAGATTTTTCGTCTCTTCGAGATCAGCTGCCTAACTCATTCTGGAGCTTCCTCTATGAAGTGGCGCGCTCTCTCTGCATCGCTGCGATTCTCTCTCCTGCTCGCGGCTCTCTTCGTCCTCCCGAAATTCCTTAACGCGCAGGCGCAGGCAACCACCGGCGTCATTCGCGGAATCGCCACGGACCCGAGTGGGAATCCCGTCGCCGCGTTCGTCACGGTCCGCAATACCGAGACGAATTACACGCGCACCGTCAAAGCCAGCGACCAAGGTGTGTTCGTCACCACGCTCCTTCCGCTCGGCAATTACCAGGTGTCGGCGCGCGCCGTCGGCTTCTCTCCGGTTGCCAAATCGAACGTCGGTGTCACGCTCGGACAGGTGGTTGATCTTCCGCTCGTACTGGCGCGGTCGACGACCCAGCTAGCCGGCGTCACCGTCATTGCCCAGGTCCCGACAGTCGATCCCACTCTCTCGGCGGAGGCCACACACCTTCCCGCCGAAGTCGTTGGCGCGCTTCCGAACAACGGTCGCAACTACCTAAACCTCACGCTACTCACTCCCAACGTCGCGGTCACTCAAGGACCCGACGGTGACGTGCTCAGTGTCGGCGGACAGCGCGGCATCCACAACAACGTCTCGGTCGACGGTGCTGATTTCAACAATCCCTTCTTCGGCGAGCAGCGCGGCGGACAACGCCCGCCATTCACGTTCAACCTCGACGCCGTGCGCGAAATGGTAGTGGTCGCGCAAGGCGCGAACGCCGAGTTCGGCAGATCGAGCGGTGGATTCGTGAACGTCATCACGAAGAGCGGCACGAACGACATGCACGGCACGCTTCACTACTTCGGAAAGGGCGGACCGCTTTCGTCGGATGCAACCCACGCCAACCTCACGCTCAAGCCCGACTTTACGCAGCACCAGTTCGGGCTCACGCTCGGCGGCCCCATCGTGAAGGACAAGTTCTTCTACTTCATAGCCTACGATCAGCAGCTTTATAGCGAGGTGAAGCAAAAGACGCGGCCCGCGAACGCCGAATTCACGGCTCTTACCAGCTTCCTCTCCACCGCTTTCGGTGGCGCTCTCGCTCAGGATTTTGGTCCCATCTCGCGGACCAACGACGCGCAGGTTGGCCTCGTCAAGTTCGATTGGCGCATCAACGA
>JBBQWD010000148.1:0-4382 GCA_038210945.1 Gemmatimonadales bacterium | reverse complement strand
CGCGCGATGAGCCCGGCGATCTGGCGCACCAGAATGCGGTAGCGCCCCGTATCGATCCCCACCGACATCTGCTCGTTCTCGAGACTCGATTTGTCGGCGGCGGCGTTGAAGAACTTTCCCTTGTTGTAGTGAACGTATTTGACGATGCCGTCGACCGGGTACCGGTTCACGTGAACGTTGAAGACGTTCATGAAGATCGACAGACGGATCGCGCGGCCTCCCACGAAGCTCGGCTCGTCGACCTCAGTGATCATTATCAGCTTTCCGTCCGCGGGCGAGACGACGAGTCGTGGACCGCGTTCGCCCGTCCGCTCCGGATCGCGGAAGAAGTAGGCGACCCAAAGCGCGAGCAGCAGGAGGACGAACGCGGCGAGCCACAGTCCCCAGGATCGCCGCGCGATCGCGAATCCAAATCCGCCGGTCGCAACCACAGCGGCGATCGCAATGAAGAGCAGCCCTTCGCGTGCGAAGTTCAAAGTGCTCCGTCGGTGTTGAGTGGATGACCGGTCAAACGACTGTAGATCTCCAGGTACCGCTTGCTCGTCGCATCGATCACTTCGGGCGGGAGAGGCGGCGGCGGATAATTGCCGTCCCATCGTCCGGCGCGCTTCTCCGCCGCGAGGTAGTCACGAAGCGGCTGCTTGTCGAAGCTGGGTGGCGCATGACCGGGCTCGTGGCTGTCGGCCGCCCAGAAACGCGAGCTATCTGGCGTGAGCACCTCATCCACCAATATAACCTTCTCGGTACCATCGTTGTCCGTCGCGCGGCCGAATTCGAACTTGGTGTCCGCGACGATAATCCCACGCTCAGCGGCGATCCCTCTGGCGGTCTGGTAGATCTCCCGCGAGAGATTCTCCAGCTTGCTCGCCCAGCGCTCGCCAACGACCGAGCGCATCCGGCTGACTGTCATGTTCTCGTCGTGGCCGACGTCAGCCTTGGACGCAGGACTGAACAGCGGCGGATCGAGCCGGTCGGATTCCCGTAAGCCCTTGGGCAAGGGCTCACCGGCTAGAGTGCCGTGCTGGCGGTACTCCAGCCAGGCCGACCCGGAGAGGTACCCGCGCACGACGCACTCGATTGGAAAGACCGTCGCACGGCGGCACAGCATCGCGCGGCCTGCGATCTCCTTCTCCCGGCCGCGCAGCTGCGGAACTTCGCGCACGATCTCCGACGCATCGGCCGAAAGCATGTGGTGGTCGATCCTCGGCGCCAGCGTAGTCAGCCACCACGCGGTGATCTGCGTCAGCACCGCACCTTTGTGCGGGACCGCTTCCGACATCACGACATCGAAGGCGCTAACGCGGTCGGTCGCTACGAGCAAAAGCCTCTCGTCATCGACGATGTAGACGTCTCTCACCTTTCCGCGCCGAAACGGCTCGAGCGGAAGCGCGCTTTCCTTCAACAGTGTCAGACTCGCAGCTCCTCGGCGCGTTCCTGCTTCGCGGTATGTCCGGCAAAAAGCGGAGTGATGACGTTACGGAGAAACTCGTCGACCTGTTCCGGAGCGCGGCCAATGAAGCGTTTCGGATCGATCGCGCCTTCGAGGTCCTTCAGCTTGACGCCGAACGACTTGTCGCTCGCAAGTCGATCGAGCAGATCGTTGGCGTCGGCGCCTTCCTTCATGGCACGCGCAGCTTCGAGGCTGTGCTTCCGTATCGTCTCGTGCGCGACCTGTCGGTCTCCGCCTTTCATGACGGCGCGAACGATCAGCTGCTCGGTCGCCATGAACGGGAGCTCCGCCGCGATGCGCCGCGCGATCACTGCGGTGTGGACCTCGAGTCCGAGTGAAATGTTGGACATCAGGAGCAGGATCGCGTCGGTTGCGAGGAACATCTCGGGAATGACAAGACGCCGGTTGGCGCTGTCGTCGAGTGTCCGCTCGAAATACTGGACGGCGTGAGTCTGGTTCGCGTTGCCTTCGAGTGAGTTGACGAACCGCGCGAGCGATGCGATCCGCTCCGATCGCATCGGATTCCGCTTGTAGGCCATTGCGGAGGAGCCCACCTGCTCGCTTTCGAATGGCTCCTCCATTTCCCCAAAGGACTGCAGCATGCGGATGTCGCCGCTGAACTTTGCGGCACTGGCAGCGAGTCCGGCAACGACGGACAGGACGAACGCGTCAAGCTTGCGCGTGTAGGTCTGTCCAGTGACTGGAAGCGGGGCGGGGAAGGACATCTTCTCCGTCACCATGCGATCCAGGCGCTGCACTTTGTCGTGATCGCCTTCGAACAGCTCGAGGAAGCTCGCCTGAGTGCCGGTCGTTCCCTTGACTCCACGGAACGGCAGAGTCCTGCGACGATAGTCGATCTCTTCGATGTCGAGCACGAGGTCCTGCATCCAGAGCGTCGCTCTTTTCCCGACCGTAGTGAGCTGGGCCGGCTGCAAGTGCGTGTAGCCGAGTGTCGGTTGTTCGCGCCAACGCTCGGCGAACGTCGTGAGCGCGCGAAGAACGTCCAGCGCGCGGCCCCGTAGAAGATCCAGCCCGCGGCGCATCAGTATCAAGTCGGCGTTATCGGTGACGTAGACGCTGGTCGCTCCAAGATGAATGAATGGCTTTGCGGCAGGTGCGACATCGCCAAACGCGTGGACGTGCGCCATCACGTCATGACGGAACCGCTTCTCGTAGGCGGCAACCGCCTTGAAGTCGATCTTGTCGAGATTGTCGCGCATCTGCTGGATCGCAGCGTCCGGGATCGGAATCCCCAGCTCGCGCTCCGACTCCGCGAGCGCCAGCCAAAGACGACGCCAGAGGCCGTAGCGCGTTGCAGGCGACCACAGCTCGAGCATCGCCTGCGATGCGTACCTCTCGGCGAGGGGTGAGCTATAGATGTTGGTCACTGCAGGCTGAACTCGGTCGCGTAGATCTGCCCACCGCGCTCGAAGTACATCCTCAAGCCACCGCGTCCGTAGGTAGTGAGAATGCGGTTCACTGCTTCCGCATTTGTGATAGGAGTCTGATTGATCTGCACGATCACGTCGCCGGACTGGATACCGATCTGCTGCTGTACGCGATCGCTGACGCGATTCACGAGCGCGCCCTGCCTGCTCTGAACCTGGTACTGCGCGCGGATCGGAGCCGTCATGGTGATGAGCTCGATCTCCCGCAACACGGTAACGCGGGGCGCGTTCACGTCGGGCAGGTCCACCACCTCGACTGTGACGGGAATCTCTTTTCCAGCGCGCTTCACGACGATCTGATCGCTTTCACCGACGCGCAGCTCGAGGAGCTCCGCGTACCAGTCGTAGGCGTTGTGAAGCACCCGGTTGCGGGAGCGGCTGATGACGTCGCCAGGACGGATCCCAGCGCGCGCCGCTGGCGACCCCGGCACCACTGAGGCGACAACCACGCCGGTATTTCCGCCCTGGACTCCAGGCCCGCGCGTGATCTGCGGCTGAATTCCGATCCACGGACGCCGAACGACGCCGTGGGCGAGAAGATCCTCTGTCACACGCCGCGCCCTGTTGATCGGAATTGCGAATCCAATTCCAACGGAGCCGCCGCTCGGCGAAAAGATGGAGCTGTTGACGCCGATTACTTCACCCGCCGCGTTCACCAGCGGTCCACCTGAATTTCCCGGGTTGATAGACGCGTCGGTCTGAATCATGTCCACGTAGACGCCCGCGCCTTCAGCTTGCGCGGCGAGATTCCTTCCCACGCCGCTTACTACGCCGGCGGTGACGCTCGGCTCAGAGTTGGCGAGGACGAAGCCGTATGGATTCCCAATCGCGATCGCCCATTCTCCGATGAGCAAGTCGCTCGAAGAGCCGAGCGGAGCGGTCGGAAGATTGCGCGCGTCGATCTTGAGAACGGCAAGGTCATTGGTCTCATCGATTCCGACCAGCTTCGCCGGGTAAGTCGTGCCATCCCTCATCGCGACCGAGATACGAGTCGCGCCGGCGACGACGTGCGCGTTGGTGACGATCGCTCCATCGGAGCGAACTATGAACCCCGAGCCAAGGCCGGCAGCCGAACGCTGCCCTGATCGGCCGCCGAAGAATTGCTCGAACACGTCGGCGGGAACTCTCTCCACGACCTCCGTCTGAACTGTGACAACAGCGGGAGCGACACGGGCCACTGCGTCAGTAATTGCCGTTCGCCGCGACGAATTGATCGCCGAAGGCGTCGTCTGGATTTGAGTCGCCTGCGCTGAAGAAGGTGTGCTGGAAGCACCCTGACACGCCGCGAAGGCGAGTGCGCTGAGCGAGCGCGCAACGCGAATCCTCATGCAGGTCCGCGAGATTTGGGTCGCTTCGCGAGGTCGCTCAGGAATTTGTCGACGCCCTTGTCGCTGAGGGGATGAACGATGAGCCCGCGCAGAGTCTCGGGCGTCAGGCTTATGATGTCCGCTCCCGCGAGGGCGCACTCCGCGAATTGAACGGCG
>JBBQWD010000147.1:0-4518 GCA_038210945.1 Gemmatimonadales bacterium | reverse complement strand
AAAAATCGCCTTAGTGAAATTTTTCACGAAGTCTGGAACCCCATGGCTCGCGCGTATTTCCCGGTTCTGATGCTGCTCGGTTTCGTGGTGATCAACGCGCTGGCGATCATCGGGATCTCCGCGCTCACGATCCGCTCGCGGCCCACGCCGGTCAAGCAGCAGGCGTACGAGTCAGGCGTTCCGGCCCTCGGCGATGCTCGGGAGAGGTTTTCCGTCAGGTTCTACCTTGTCGCGATCCTCTTCATCATCTTCGACATCGAGACGGTATTCATGATCCCATGGGCCGTCTACTATAAACAGCTCTCCTGCTTCGTGCCCCTGGTCAACGACGTGTGCCCCGTCGGAAACATCTCCTTCTTCGGGCTTGGCGAGATGCTGGTGTTCATGTTCATACTTCTGATCGGTTTCGTCTACGTCTGGAAAAAGGGAGCGCTGCAATGGGATTGACCACTCCCACTGAGCACCGGACAGTCTCGTACGCGCCCGAGTCGCAGGAAGGCTGGGTCGCGACTCGACTCGATTTTCTCGTCAACTGGGGCCGCGCCAACTCTTTGTGGCCAATGCCTTTCGGCACTGCGTGCTGCGCAATCGAATTCATGGCGACGGCGGCGAGCGATTTCGACCTGGCGCGATTCGGCATGGAGCGGATGAGCTTTTCACCAAGACAGGCGGACGTGCTCATCTGCGCGGGTCGCGTTCCATTCAAGCTTGCGCCGATCATACGCCGCATCTGGCAGCAGATGCCGCAGCCCAAGTGGTGCATCTCGATGGGCGCGTGCGCATCGACGGGCGGAATGTTCGACAACTACGCGGTCGTTCAGGGGATCGATACGATCATTCCCGTGGATGTCTATGTACCCGGGTGTCCGCCGCGCCCCGAAGGCTTGATCTACGGCATTCGCATGCTTCAGGAGAAGGTGAAGAACGAGCGGGCGTCGGACAAACGGACTCGCGACGAGATGGAGCCGGATCCCTCGAGTCAGCTCTACATCCCGCCGTCGGTAATCGACGAGCTCGGAGAGCCGTTCGGAAACTCCGTCAACCAAACAAGGTCGGGACTGTGAACCGATTCGAGGTCGTGCGGACCGGAGCCAGCGCCTCCGGAGGTCAGCCGGCAACGCAGAAGAACGTGCCGCACCGCGGAGGCGAGCCGAACGCGTCGGCGAAGGCGCTCCAGGACAAGTTCCGGACGGCCGTTACGCGCGTGGAAGTGATCTGGGGCGAGACCGTCGTGTACATCGATCCCACCGCTGTCCACGAAGCGATTCGGTGGCTGCACGACGATGAGTCGCAGCGCTACGACTTTCTGAGCGATGTCACAGCCGTCGAGTATCGCGATGCCGGAGTTCCGATCGAGGTCGTCTGGCACCTCCGCTCGCTGCCGTACCGGCGCTTTCTCCGCATCAAGTCACAGTTGGAGAAAGGCGCGCCACTCGAGATCGACAGTGTTTACGACATCTATCGCGCCGCCGATTGGCTCGAGCGCGAGTGCTACGACATGTTCGGAATCCGCTTCGTTGGGCATCCGGATCTGCGGCGATTGCTGATGTGGGAGTCGTACAAAGAGGGCTACCCGCTCCGCAAAGACTTCCCGTTGCGTGGCCGCTTCAGCCGCTCCGAGCAGCTGAGACAGGCGCTCGCTCAGAATCCCGAAGCGCGCTACTCCATGGAGGAGCTGACGATCGCCGATGCGTTCGCGGAGCTTCCAGAAGACATGCGCGAGCGGCTTAACAAAGGCGAGAGGACCGGAGAGTAAATGTCGAAGCGGACGATCGAAGTGGAGCTCTCGACATCTGGCCTCGACGCGCAGGGAAGAGCGCAGCGCGTTCCCCTGATAACGAACGATGGCGGAACCGCCGTCGCGATCGAGCCGCCACCTGCCCTCGAGCCGGATATCGAAGGTGAGCACATGCTCATCAACATCGGTCCGCAGCATCCGGCGACCCACGGCGTTCTCCGCCTGGTCCTCGAGCTTGATGGAGAGACGGTTGTACGGTGCATCCCACACATCGGGTATCTGCACTGCGGCTTCGAGAAGATGGGAGAATACCGGCAGTACAATCAGATCATCTGCTGGACCGACCGCGAGGACTATCTCAACTCGATCGGCAACAACGTCGCGTTCGCGCTTGGCGCTGAGCGCTTGTTCGGAATCGAGATCACCGAGCGCTGCAAGGTCCTGCGTGTCATCGCTTCCGAGTTGTCGCGGATCATGTCGCACCTCGTCTGGCTCGGCACCTTCTGCATAGACATCGGCGCGTTCACTCCTTTCCTCTGGGCATTCCAGCGGCGTGAGGAGATCTACCGCCTCATCGAGAAGTGGGTTGGAGCCAGGCTTACGACGTCAGCCACACGCGTTGGCGGCATGGCGGCGGACATACCGAGCGGTTGGATGGATGGCCTGCGCCAGTTCATTCGAACCTTCCCGCACACACTGGACGAGATCGATCGCGTGCTTACCAAGAACGCGATTTGGGTCGGGCGTACGGTTGGTCTTGGCGTGATGACGCCCGAAGAAGCCGTCAACTGGGGATTGTCCGGTCCGATGCTTCGCGCATCAGGCGTCGACTACGATGTCCGCAAGGATTTCCCTTATCTCGACTACGAGACCTACGACTTCGAGGTGCCTGTCGGGACGAATGGCGACGTGTACGACCGCTATCTCGTCCGCTTCGAGGAGATGAGGCAATCGGTGCGAATTCTCCAGCAGGCGGCAGATCGCCTACCCGACGGTCCGGTGAATATCGATGATCCGCGTATCATCCTTCCCCCCAAATCGAAAGCGACGAGCGAGATGGAGTCGATGATTCATCACTTCAAGGTCGTGATGGAAGGACCGCGCCCGCCCATCGGCGAATCCTACGTCGCCGTCGAAAGCCCCAAGGGTGAGAAGGGCTACTATATGGTATCGGACGGCACGGCCAAGCCGGTCCGCTGGCGTATCCGCCCGCCGTCGTTCGTGAATCTGTCCGCCATTCCGAAGATGGTCGAAGGACATCTCTTGTCCGACGTCATCGCCATCAACGCCAGCATCGACATCGTCATGGGGGAGATCGACCGTTGACGCCCGATCTGGTTGGCGGCCTCGAGTCCCCGGATTACGCATCGCACGACAAGGCGGCGCACGCGCCTTACACGCCAGTCTTCACCGGCGCTGCGCGGAGTGAGCTCGACGAGTTGCTCACGCGTTATCCGACCAAGATGGCAGCACTCCTTCCAGCACTTTGGATCGTCCAGCGCGTGCATGGTTGGGTTGCCGAGGAGGCGATGGAGGAAATCGCGGGGCTCCTCGATCTGACGCCCGCATACGTGAAGGGCGTAGTCACGTTCTACACCATGTATCACCAACATCCGGTCGGTAAGTATTTCATCCAGGTGTGTACGACGTCGCCGTGCGGCGTCTGTGGCGCTGAGGATGTGGTACGAGCCTTCCTTCGGCACACCAACACTGGCGAGCTCGGTGTGACCTCTCCCGATGGAAGGTTTACGGTGATCGAAGTCGAATGCCTCGGGGCTTGCGGATTCGCGACGCCTGTGATGGTCAACGAAGAGTTCATCGAATCCGTCACGCCCGACAAAGTACCGGACCTTCTAGCGCGACTCGCATAATGGGCTATCCGCACCAGCCGCACGAAAGAGAATCGACGGTCCTGTCTCGTTACTTCGGTGATGCCGAAGCGCGCACGCTCGCCGGCTGGAAGAAGCGCGGCGGATACAAGGCTCTCGAGAAAGCGCTCGGCATGGCTCCGGCCGACATCGTGAACGTCATCAAGGAATCGGGTCTGCGCGGTCGGGGTGGCGCCGGATTTCCGACGGGCATGAAGTGGTCGTTCATGAAGCCCGGCGACGGTAAGCCGCACTATCTCTGCTGCAACGCCGACGAATCGGAACCGGGAACCTTCAAGGATCGTGAGCTAATGCGCTGGACTCCTCACGCCCTCGTCGAAGGCTGCGCGATCGGGGCGTACGCGATCGGGGCCGAGACTGCGTACGTCTACATCCGCGGTGAGTTCACCGAGCCGCTCCATTGGATGGATCAGGCGGTGAGAGAAGCGTACGCCGCCGGGATCCTCGGAAAGAACGCGATGGGGACGGGCAAGCGCATTGACGTCCACATCCACAAGGGCGCTGGCGCGTACATCTGCGGTGAAGAGACGGCGTTGATGAATTCGCTCGAAGGCCGGCGCGGCAATCCGCGCATCAAGCCCCCGTTCCCGGCAGTCTCGGGAGTCTTCGGCTCGCCGACGACGATCAACAACGTCGAGACATTGATCGCGGCCGCGCCGATTCTGATGAACGGCGCGGACTGGTACAAGAAAATGTCTCTCTCAAATCCGAAGAGCACCGGAACCAAGCTCTACTCGGTGTGCGGCAACATCCTGCGTCCCGGCACCTACGAAGTCGTGATGGGATTTCCGTTCAAGGAATTCCTGTACGACCTCTGCGGCGGGCCGATGCACGGACGGAAGTTCAAGGCAGTCATCCCGGGCGGAGCGTCGGTTCCGATCCAGACGATGG
>JBBQWD010000146.1:0-4526 GCA_038210945.1 Gemmatimonadales bacterium | reverse complement strand
GTGATCTCTATCGCTCCACCTTTCTTGTCGTAGCAGCGAGTGACGAGTATCGCTGTGTCCGTCGCGTACTGCTGCTCGGTCCGCACTACCCCAACTAACTCGATGGCGAATCTGCCGGCGCGCTCGGGTTTCGAGTCACCGCCGAGCAGGGACCCGAAAACCGGATCGCCATCGAAGCGCGGGAGGCAACACCAGACGACTGTGCCATTGGCATCGATCAGCGCGCCGATCGCACCGTTGCCGATGAGCGCGAGGTCGAGGGAGGTCACGTGTGGGAGGAATCTGACAAGGCCATGCAGAATGAGGTCGCAGGAGCCACTTTGCAAGTCGGGGCCACAAGGTGCGACATTATGGCGGGTGGAAGAGCCCACGATCGAGCGGAGAGGAGTCCCATGACCAAGACATGCGCGTTCGCTGGTCTCGCGGCACTCCTCATGAGCTGCGTCGTCACAGCGAAGCCGGCTTCCGCGCAGGCTCGCACCGTTCAGCCGGTGCTCGGATTTCCCGAGCAGGGTCTGGATGACCCGGCCGCCTATCAAGGCTACCAGACGCGATTCTTCCGCGACGCCAAGGGCAACGTCGTCCAGGTTTACCTCGACGCCCGCAGCGGACGCGTGGTGACTCTGCTCGCCGACGCAGTAAACGAGAGCGTCGGCTTCACGGTCCGCGATGGAAACGGCAAGCCGTTGAGGCTCGAGTGGGGATCGCCTGGCGCAGTCGTGTCGCAGGCAGGGAGTCGCCGAACAATCGAATACCAGCTCGTCGCCAACGCGCCGCGGATCCTCATCGGGTGGATACTCCTCGGCTCGATGCGCGTCGAGCGCGACTTGGTGTATTCGGGACGCAACCTTCAACCGTTCGATTGGCCCACGTTCCGGCTGCCCGAGCAGGAAGAGCTGATCTCGAACATCGAGCGTCTCGACCCAATAGAACGCCAGCGACAGCTCGGCTTGCTCAACGCGAGCTATCCGCTCGATCTGCGGGCGAGGCTCGAGCCCGATCTTCTTACGACCGGGGTACGCGAGCGCCGCGGCGCGACAGCCTTTCAGCAATCGCTCGATTGGAAGACGAGTCTGCAGCTGGACGTTGCGGTCGATCCGGGGGAGGGTTCGCTGCTGGTGGTCGTTCCAACTGTTTCCATTAATGCAGTCGGGAATCGACCGATCCGGTTCACTGTTCGTGTGACGACGGATGCGCCGGCGCTCACGCCTCTCACGCGCGAGCAGATATTCAACGCGCCATTCCTCCGCTTCCTCGCTGACGCGCGCGCCCGGGCGGAGCGGACGCCACAACCCGGCCGCGTCGCGCCGGCGCCGGGATCATCGACTTCACCCGCCTCGTACTATCGTCAGCTCGAGCGTGATACGCGCGGGACCGAGCTCCTCAGCTCGAAGGAAAAGCTGATGGCGGGTCTTCCGAACTACGCGACGTACTTCGGACGGGACATGATGATGACCTCACTCATGATGCAGCCTGTCTGGACCGATGCGATGGCCGAGTTCGTAATCGCGAGCGCGCTTCGGAAACTCGGACCTCAGGGAGATGTGAGCCACGAGGAAGCGCTTGGCGGGCAGGCGATACGGGAAAATTCGTCAGAATACAACGCACACATGACCGTGTATTTCCGGCTGCAGCGACGTGGAAATCGAGCGGCGGCCGACACGGCGCTGGCCAACGCCCGCGCTCTGCTGGTCGATCTCCAGAAGGTGCGCGAGAACTATCACATGCGGGACGACGAGTTTCAGCTGCCGGTGGTCGTCGCGCGCTACCTGAGCAATCCCGCGGTCACTGCCGGGCGGAAGAAAGCGTTTCTGTTGGACTCTTCGGACGGCAAAGGTTCGCGCATCGGACTCCTGATGAAGGAGCTTTCGCTGGTGGCGACGTTGGCGGCACCATACGCGCGCGAGCCAGTCGTGCAGAATCTGATCGGATCGCCGCGCATCGACTCGACCCATTGGCGGTCCATAAGCTGGCGAGACAGCAACGCCGGATACGCCAATGGCCGATTCGAGATGGACATCAACGCGATCTGGGCGCCGCGCGCTCTGCAATCGATCGACGAAATTCTCGCCGCGCTCAGGGCAATCGGCTTCTCGAGCGAGCAGCTAGCGGCGCTCGCACCGGGAACGCGAGGCTCGTCCCTCAGTGAATTCGCCCGAGATCCCGCGTTTTTCCAGCGCGCGATTCAAAACTGGCAGGGCGCGATCCGGCACTTTGTGGTCTCGTTCAACCCCGAGGAGATTCGCACCAGGGTTTCAACGAAGCTGCAGTGGCTACCCGCGGAAGAGCGCGCCTACTGGCAGGGCGTGTTGGCCGCCACCGGGGCCGACAAGCAAACGTTCGAGTTCATCGCGATCTCGCTCGACTCGGCGGGGAAGCCCATTCCGGTCGTGAATACGGATCCGGCGACCTGGCTCTTCCTGCGTGATGGTCGAGACACGACCGGCGCCGCGATCGCGGCAGTCACGCGCGATGTGCGAGCGATCATGCGTTCGTATCCGGTGGGCCTGTTCGTCGAGCGTCTTGGACCAGTCGTCGCCAATGACGCCTACGCCTCGCCCACGGTGTGGGAAGCGTTCCGAAGAGACACATATCATTCGCCGCGAGTCGTGTGGGGCAGGGAAGTGAATCTGCTACTGCTTGGGCTCACGAATCAGATTTCGGGCGCGACAGATGACGCGGGGAGACCGCGCGATCCCGCTCTAACGTCGTACGTCACCGAGATGCGTGATGCGCTGCGGCGCGCCAACTCCGCGGTCGAAGCGTCGGGTTTGAAACACAATGAATTGTGGAGCTACGAGATCGGCGGGGGGACCCTAAGGCCGATACGGTACGGGGCCAGCACCGACGTTCAGTTGTGGAACGTCACGGATCTCGCGGTGCAGTTCGTCCTATCTCGGATTCGAGATTGAGGCGCGATTTGGCAGCCACAAAACTGAAGCAGGGAGGTGCCGGCTTTGCGGCCGGGGGCTTGTCAGCTTTCATACTCGTCGTCCTCGTGGAATTTCTCGCGGGGTGCGCGCGAACGCCCAACAAGAACGAGACTGTTCTCACCTTCTCCGGGTCCGCTCTCGGCGCCGAGGGGACGCTCGTCGCTAAGCAGCTGAAGCAGTTCATGGTGCTCAATCCCGGGATCCGGGTTGAGCTCCAGCGCACGCCCGACGATGCGAACCAGCGTCATCAGCTCTATGTGCAGTGGCTCAACGCGCGCGTCGGGAATCCCTCGATCCTGCAGCTCGACGTCATCTGGACGCCGGAGTTCGCGGCGGCGGGTTGGGTTCTGCCGCTCACGCCGTACGGTCCGGCGAGCAGTGAATTTTTTCCCGCCACCATCGAGGCGAACACTTGGGCGGGTAAGTTGTACGCGCTCCCGTGGTTTGCCGACGTCGGCCTGCTGTATCGGCGGACCGATCTCGTGCCCCGCGAGCCGAAGACCCTCGAGGAGATGGTCGGCTACGCGCGAACTGCGATGTCGCGCCCGGGTGGCCCTCACTACGGAATCGTATTGCAGGCCGCTCGCTACGAAGGCTTGATCACCGGGTTCGTGGAGTATCTCGGTGCCTTCGGCGGGCGGATCATCGACGCCAAAGGCGAAGTCGTAGTCAACAGGCCTGAAGCGGTGCGCGCACTCGAGTTCATGCGCGATGAGCTGTACGGATCGCGGGTCGCGCCGCTCGACGTGCTCACCTGGCACGAAGAGGAAGCACGCTACGCGTTCCAGAACGGAAACGCCGCTTTCATGCGCAACTGGCCGTATGCGGTCGCGGCGATAACTGACAGCGCCCAATCCAAAGTCGCTGGAAAGTTTGCCGTTTCTCCGATGCCGAAATCGGGCGCGGCGCCGAATGGACACTCCACGGCGGCGTTGGGCGGCGCACAGCTGGCGATCAACGCTTACACCGAGTCGCCCGACGCGGCGTATAAGCTCATCGCCTACCTCACGGCACCGGAGCAGATGCTCGAGCGCGCGCGTGCGGTGGGGCAGTATCCCACCCGTCGCGCCCTCTACGACGATGCTCGACTCAAGAGCGCGATTGCGATTCCTCTCGACGACGCGCGCCGAGCGATCGAGAGTGCTACGCCGCGACCTGTTACGCCGATCTATACCGAGCTCTCCGAGATTCTGCAGATCGAGCTTCACCGCGCCCTCGTGCGACAGGCAGAGCCGCAGGACGCCCTCAACTCGGCGGCCGCGCGGATCAACGCCTTGATCGACCGCACTGGAATGAGAAAGCTGATGTCGGGTTCAGCGCACACCGAATGACGTCGCCCGCCCTGCGAACGAGAAAGATCTCGCGTCGGGGACACGAAGCGCGACTCGGCTGGACTCTCGTCGCGCCGGCGCTCTCTGTCATCGCGCTGATCGCGATCTTCCCGCTCGGATGGACGGTCTGGGAGTCGCTGCACCTGCACGAGCTGCGGATGCCGTGGCTAGGCCAGCCGTTCGTGGGTCTCGCCAACTACGTGGAGATCGCCAAGGATCCACGATTCTGGGCGGCGCTTGGCCACACGGTGTTCTTCACGGT
>JBBQWD010000145.1:0-4569 GCA_038210945.1 Gemmatimonadales bacterium | reverse complement strand
CGGGAATTGATCAGGCCGGCCTCGACGAGGGACTCCCTGGTCACTTCCGCGCCTTGCGGCATGCGGCGCTCGAGATCGCTCAAACGAACGACCTGATGCTCAATCCGAAAGATATTCGTGAACCCACGCTTTGGCAGGCGTCGTGTGAGCGGCATCTGGCCGCCCTCGAACTGCGGCTTGCCGCCACCCGGACCATGGTGACCGGCGCGGGCCTTGATTCCCTTGTGTCCCTTGCCCGACGTCTTTCCCGTTCCCGATCCCGGTCCGCGGCCCAGCCGCTTGCGATCACGGTGCGAGCCCGGCGCCGGCACCAGATTGTGCAGGCCCAGTTTTTCGACGCTTTCGGTTTCGACGGCAGAAGCCGTTCTCTTTCTGCTTGCCACTGTTTAGCCCTCGACCGTGGTCACTTCAACCAGATGACGCACGCGTTTGATCTGACCGCGCAGGGACGGTGAGTCCTGCACTATGATTTCTGCCTGATGGTGACGAAGGCCCATCGCCTCGAGCGTCTGGCGCATGCGCCATGAGTGCCCGATGCCGCTGCGGACCTGCTTGATCCGGACTTTACCGGTTGTCAGCTCCGACTTCGGCGTGTGTCTGGGGCCCTTCGTGTTCCACCATACGTGTGTTCTAGGCAAGTTGTGTCTCCCTTACTTTCGCTCTCGACCGGTAGCCGAGCGAGCTGACTTCGACGCCGCGCTCGCGCGCAATCTCTTCGACTGTCGTGAGCTGTTTCAAGCCGTCGAGTGCTGCCAGCACCATGTTGTGCGGGTTGGTCGAGCCGAGGCTCTTCGTGAGAATGTCGCTGATGCCGGCGCATTCCATGATGGCGCGCACTGCACCACCAGCGATTACACCAGCTCCCGGCGCTGCGGGCTTCATCAGAACCTTGCCTGCGCCGTGCTGTCCGACCACTTCGTGCGGAATCGTTCCGCCTGTCATCGGAACACGCGCCATGTTGCGGCGCGCTCCGTCGACGGCCTTGCGAACCGCTTCCGAGACTTCGTTCGCCTTGCCGGTCGAGAAACCGACCTTGCCCTGACCGTCGCCGACAGCGACGAGTGCGTTGAAGGAGAAACGACGTCCGCCCTTCACGACTTTCGCAACTCGATTGATAGCGATGACGTTCTCGACGAGTTCGCTTCCGCCTTCGCCGCCACGTCCGTCGCCGCGGCCGCCGTCACGTCCGCCCTTTCCATCACGACCGCGACCTGGTGCGCCGTCACGGCCGCCACTGCCGCCGCCTGGCCCGCCGCGTCCGCCGCCGGGACCACCACGTCCGCCACCGGGGCCGCCACGACCAGCGCCGCCGCCACCACGCCCGCCGCGACCGCCAGGACCGCCCGCGCCGCCACCGCTTCGTGCGCTACGACCGGGGCCGCTACGCGCCGCTGCGGGACGCTCTTCCGAGGCGGGAGTCGCTGCTGCTTCTGAATTTTCGTTTTCTGCCATTGCTTAAAACTCCAGTCCGCCTTCGCGGGCTCCGTCGGCCACTGCTTTCACGCGGCCGTGGTACTTGTAACCACCGCGGTCGAACACGACCGCCTTGACTCCGGCTTCTTTCGCCTTCTCGGCGATTCGCTTGCCGACTTCGGTGGACTTCGCTGTCTTCTTTCCTTCAAACCCTGCATCGGTGACTGTCATCAGCGTCTGCTGCTTGTCGTCGTCCACGAGCTGGGCGTAGATGTGCTTGAGCGAGCGATAGATCACGAGACGCGGACGCTCTGCCGTTCCAATGACCTTCTTCCGGACGCGGAAATGGCGGCGTGTGCGAAGACTCGCTCGCGTTTTTGTGAATACTGTCTTTCCCATTACTTGCCTCCCGCCTTTCCAGCCTTACGCCGGATCTGCTCGCCTGCGTACTTGATGCCCTTGCCCTTATACGGCTCGGGTGGACGGAGACTGCGCAGCTCCGCAGCAACCTGTCCCACGATTTCCTTGTTCGACCCTTCGATGAGGATCTGAGTCGGCAGCGGCGCCTTTAGTGTGATGCCCTTCGGAGCCTTGTACTCGATCGCGTGTGAATAGCCAAGTGCGAGCTGCAACCCGTAGGGACGCACCTCAGCCTTGTAGCCAACACCAACGATGTCGAGCTGCTTCGAGAATCCCTTCGTCACGCCTTCGACCATGTTGGCGATCAGCGTGCGCGAGAGACCATGGAGAGCCTTGTGCTTCTGTTCGTCGCTGGGACGGCTGACCGTGACGGTTCCGTTCTCCTGCGACACGATCATATCTGCCGGAATTGTGCGCGACAGCTCACCCTTGGGGCCTTTGACAGTTACGTTGCTGCCGTCGAGGGTGACCGTGACGCCGGCCGGGACTGTGATCGGATTCTTTCCGATTCGTGACATTGTTAGTTCCTCTTACCAGACGAGGGCGAGGATTTCGCCGCCCGTACGAGCCTGACGAGCCTGACGATCGGACATCAGCCCCTGCGAGGTGCTGAGAATCGCCATGCCAAGGCCGTTGCGAACGCGCGGAATCTCCTGCACGCCGACGTACTTCCGAAGACCAGGCGTGGATACACGCTTCAGCTCGCGGATGACCGGCTGCCCGCCCTGCGCGTACTTGAGTACGACGCGAAGCGTCTTGCGGCCACTCTCTTCCTCCAGCGTGCGGAAGTCCTGGATGAAGTTGTTGTCCTTCAGGATTCTCGCAATCTCGACTTTCATTTTCGAGCCGGGCATGTCTACGCGGCGGTGCTTTGCTCCGCAGGCATTGCGGATGCGCGTCAACATGTCGGCAATCGGATCTGTCATGCTCATTTAAAATCTTTTCCCTGTTCTACCGTATCGCGTGAGCGACGCGTAGAAGTGAATGGTTACCAGCTGGCCTTTCGCACGCCCGGGATCAGTCCCGAAAGTGCAAGCTCGCGGAAGCAGATTCGGCAGATGCCGAACTTTCTCAGGAAAGCGCGCGAACGTCCGCAGCGCCCGCAGCGGTTGTGCTGGCGAACCTGGAACTTTGGCTTCCGCTTGCTCTTTTCAACCATGGCTTTACGCGCCATTAGCGATTCTCTCTACTGAAGAAGTGATTGGTGCCTTTCATCACGACTGCACGATGATTGGCTTGTCGTCGCCGCGGAACGGCATGCCGAGCTCGCGCAGCAGAGCCAGTGCCATGTCGTCCTTGTTCGTCGTCGTGACGAACGTGATGTCCATTCCGTGAATCTGCTCGACCATGTCGTAGTTGATCTCCGGGAAGATCATCTGCTCCTTGACGCCGAGGCTGTAGTTTCCGCGGCCGTCGAACGACCGCGTGTTGATGCCGCGAAAATCGCGGATGCGCGGGATCGCGACGGTGATGAAGCGATCCAGGAACTCCCACATGCGGGCACCACGCAGCGTCACCGCCGCTCCGATCTCCTGGCCTTCGCGCAGACCGAAGTTCGCGATCGACTTCTTCGCCTTGCGGCGCACCGGACGCTGTCCGGTGATGATCGCGAGCTCTTCGACGACACGGTCGAGAACCTTCGGGTTCTTGATCGCTTCGCCAACGCCACAGTTCACGACGATTTTCTCTACCGTCGGGATCTCGTGCACGTTGCCGAGTGAGAACTGCTCCATGAGACGCGGACGAACGGTCTTGTTGTAGTAGTCCTTGAGGCGCGGGGCGGGAATCGGAAGGTCAACGCCCGCGTGCGGGCCCTGCTTGATTTCCGCTCCCTTCTTCTCGCCCTTCGCGGCCTTGGACTGCTTTGCCTGGTTCGGCGCGCCACCACCCTTTGCGGGCTTCGCCGGCTTGTCTGTCTTCTTTTCTTTCGTTGCCATTTATCTCTCTCCGGTCAGCGCACGTGGGGAATTGGTTCCCCGGTGCGGGCGCCGACGCGTTCCTTGCTGCGTCGTCTTTCTTGTGCGGTCTGCTTCGCATCCGTGTCGAGCCTCGCCTTCGCGCGCGTCGGCTCGCCCGTCTTTGCGTCGAGCAGCATCAGGTTCGACGAGTGCACCGGTGCCGGTGCCTCGATGATCCCGCTCTGATCGTCGGCCGTGCGGGCCTTGCGATGCTTTTTCACGATGTTGATGCCGTCAACGAGCACGCGGCCTGTCTTGGGATAAAGACGAAGAATCTTGCCTTCCTTTCCCTTGTCGTCGCCGCGCATGACGCGCACGGTGTCACCCTTGGACACGTGCATCTTCACGCGCTCGGCATTGATGCCGTGACGTGTGCGGCTGCGCTTCTTGGCGGTCCTTCTGTATTTCAGATCCCGCATGCTATATGACCTCCGGGGCGAGCGATACGATCTTCATGTACTTCTTCTCGCGGAGCTCACGCGCCACGGGGCCGAAGATACGAGTCGCGCGGGGCTCGCCCGCTTCATTGATGATGACAATGGCGTTCTCGTCGAAGCGGATGTACGACCCGTCCTTGCGGCGGGTCTCCTTTGCCGTGCGCACGACCACTCCGCGCGCGACCTCCGACTTCTTGACTGTTCCGTTCGGCAGCGCGTTCTTGACGGCGACGATGACAACGTCGCCCAAGCCGGCGTAGCGACGGCGCGTTCCGCCGAGCACACGAATGACGAGCGCTGTTTTTGCGCCTGAATTATCCGCGACTTTTACCACCGATTCC
>JBBQWD010000144.1:0-4591 GCA_038210945.1 Gemmatimonadales bacterium | reverse complement strand
GTTGTTGCGCGTCCTCGCCCTATCGGGGCTTTTCATCACGACCGCACTCACGTTCACCGGTGGACTTCAGGGAACCGGCGATACGAAGAGCCCGCTCTACATATCGATCATCTCTCAGGTCATCATTCCGCTCGGCATCTGTTTCATCGTTCAGCGAACGAGCAGACTCGACCCGATCGACATCTGGATTGCAATACTCGTGGGTCACGCGACGCGCTGCGCCCTCACCGTGCTGCGCTTCAATCAGGGAAAGTGGCGCGCAATAGCGGTAGACATCGGCGGGGCCAAGCCCTAACAGGAAAATTCACGACAACGGAGGTTGTGTGCTTGGAGACTACGATGCGATGGCGACGATTGCGGTCAAGAACCTGAAGTCAGCCAGAAAGTTCTACGAGGACAAACTCGGCTTCAAAGTCGTCCACACCGAAGGCGAGGAGGCCGTTGCGTACAAGAGCGGAAATTCACAGCTGCTCGTCTATCGGTCCCAGTTCGCGAGCACCAACAAGGCGACCGCCGCTACGTGGATGGTCGATGATGTGGAGGGCCTCGCCAAGGAACTCAAGGCAAAGGGAATCGCGTTCGAGCACTACGACATGCCGGGACTGACGCTCAAGGGCGACGTCCACATCGCGGGCAAGAACAAGAACGCGTGGTTCAAGGATCCGGACGGCAACATCGTCGCTCTCGTCAGCGCGTAGCACTACTGCGCGATTCTATTCTGAATTAGCGCAAGCACCCCGTCGGGCGGCGCGGCCGCGCATCGGGTGCGCTGTAGACCCCACAGCGACTGCGCCACCGACAGAGCCTGCTGGATGGATTGAGCGCGACCATCAGCGGGCGCCGGAGAAACGAGGAACGCGGAAGCCGAGTCGAGCGCAACCGCGACCTGCGGCGCCTGCGCGGTCAGGCAGGCGCGGGTGGACTTGAGAGTCATCTGCACCAGGTTCCTCGCCCGGCGATACTGCTCCGGCTGTGACAGCCCGAGCTGTGTTGGATCGAGCGCGATCACGCTGTCGGCGAGAGCGATTCGCGGCTGCAGCGCGGTGCTATCGGAGGATAGTTTCTGCGCCGCGACCAGATCGGCTCGCGCGGTCGCGAAATCTCCGAGAGAGAGCGCGGCTTCAGCCAGGCCGATATAGGCTGCAGAGTCCGGCTTGTTGCGACGCAGCAGCTCGCGAAAGATCGCCACCGCGCGCTGCGGCGATCCGGCCACCACGAACAAATGCGCGATCTTCATGCGCTGCGCGGGGGTGTTCGCTGAATCGTCCTGGATCGGCAACAGCTCGGCGAGCAGCTCCTGCCTCGCGTTGGTTTTTGCGAGAAGATCGATGAGCTCGAACCGCGCCTCGATACGGTTCTCGTGCGCCCCGCGCGGCCACAAACCGTAGATGGCGCGGTGATAGTAGGATTTTGCTTCCTCGGTTCTTCCTTCCTGCGCGAGGACGCGCGCCATCGCCAGATTCGCCGCTCCATCCGTCGGATCCCGCTCCAGCAAAGGCAACAACATCTGCTCGGCCGCATCCGGCCGGCCATCGGCAAGAATCGCCTGGGCGAGCGCGGTCGCGTACGCCGAGTTGTCGTCGTCGAGCGTGGACGCGGTGCGAAGGTGCTCAATGGCGAGCTCGGTCTTTCCCTGCGCGAGGAGCTGCCCGCCCGTACGGAACTCGCGAGCCGCGTACGCCTTGCGCCCTCTGATGTCCACTCTCGCAAGCGCCGTGTCGAACAGAAAGAGTGCGATGATGACAGCCAGCACCACCGCGAATGTTGCTATGAATTCGGACACGCTCGCAGCCGGAATCGGCGCTGGCTGAACGACGGGAGTTTTCACAGGTCCGGATGCTCTCTGTAGTCGAGCTCGTCCGCGCTCTCGACCCCGTACGCCTTCATGATGTCCGCGAACGTGACGACCCCAAGCATGATGCGCGCGTTCGCGCGGCTCACCACGGGGAGAACCTTGTGGCCGTTGTCTCTCATTCGCGCCAACGCGCGACTGAGCGGCTGATCGTTGTGCACATGTGGCAAGTCGACGCTCCTGATGCCGGCGGTTCTCCGGGCTATCTGCATCAACCTGGCGACTGTCATGTCCACCCGGCCCTGATCCACGGCCGCCGCGATGTGACGGGTCCGTACCATTCCGACAAGACCAAGCTCGTCGGCGACGGGCCACGACTCGAAGACGGTGTCCGTCACGCGCTCGGCGGCTTCGCTGACCGTCATCTCAGGAGTGAGAGATGCCGGCGCATCACGGGTCGCGGTGCTGACGCGGAGAAGCTCGGGTTGCGCGTCGGAAGTGCGGTGCGGGAGGTGGAGCCCATCCTGCTGTGCCAGCGCCTCGTAGATCGGCACTCTCTGGAGCCTCTGCGATATGTAGAACGCGAGGAGATTCGAGATCATCAGCGGAACGATGATCGTGTAGTCGCGCGTCAGCTCGAATATCATGATCACCGACGTGAGCGGCGTCCTGATGATTCCCGCGAACGCTGCTCCCATACCCACCAATGCGTAGGCGCCCGGTCCGGCGGTCAATGTAGGGAAGAGCAGGTGCGCAACCGCTCCTACCGACGCGCCCACCATCGCTCCAATGAACAAGCTCGGACCGAATACGCCACCGGCGTTGCCCGAGGCGTACGCAACCGACGTCGCAATGATCTTGAGCACGGCAAGAATCACGACGACCTTGAGAATGATGTCGCCGTTCAGAACTCTCTCGACTTGATCGTAGCCGACACCGAGCACTTGCGGCGAGAAATAGCCGATCAGTCCGACGGTGAGCCCGCCGACAACCGGTTGAATCCATAGCGACGCCTTCGGCAGCCTCGCGAATTTGGCGCGAAGCCAAAGGAGAATCTTCACGAACGCGACGGACGCAAGTCCGCCAACGATCCCGAGCACGGCGTACGCGCCGAGCTCCCATGGGCTGACGAGATGGTAACCGGGCACGTGGAACAGCGGACTGTCACCGAGGACGAGGTGGAGGACCATCCACGACGTCGCAGATGCGAGCACGACGGAGCCCAGTACGGGCGCGTGCAGATCGCCCATGATCTCTTCGAGTGCGAAGAGAACGGCGGCGATCGGTGTGTTGAAGGCGGCGGCGAGGGCTGCGGCTCCGCCGACGGGAATCAGAGATCTGACTTGCAGTCTGCTCAAGCCGAGTCGCTGCGCGATGACGGATGCGAGTCCAGATCCCATGTAGACGGCCGGTCCTTCACGTCCAAGTGGGATTCCGCTCGCGAGCGAGATGGAGCAACACGCGAACTTGCCAAGCACGGATCGCAGCGAGATGCGGCCGTCGTGCATGAAGAGCGCGGCGCGGGTCTGTGGAATTCCGCTCCCGCGCGCGAGCGGAAAGTACTTGAAGAGCAGATATCCCGTAGCGAGAGCGCCGAGCGTCGGGACGAGCACGCGCCGCCATCCGGCTCCGCCCGCGGGATACATGAGCGCTGAAAGGCGTCCCGTGAGAAGAATGAATGCAACGACCACGAGGCCGACGAGCGCGCCGATCACCAGACTGAGCAGCAGGGAGAGACGATCCTCCTTGCGGCGGAGGTCCTCGACCAGTTTGCGCAGGCGCGGCGGCAGAGCTCCGATTCTTATGGCTGCCATTTTTCGGAAGCTAAACGCTTCGACGCTCTAGTCGAAGCGATTAGCTCACGTGCGATTGTCTCGCGTTGGTGAAAAAGCTATGGCTTCGTCACCGTCAAGCCGCTTACGACTCCATCGGTGTTGTGCGCGAAACGCACGCCGTAAACGCCATCGGTGGACTTGAGCTTCCCGGCGCCGACGACGTCGGCCTTGTTATAACTGGCGACGACGGTTCCGTTGATCGAGCAGCTCACCTTGTCGCCGGCCACCGACACGGCGATGTCTTGCGTGACCGGCGTGCCCTTGCCGGCCGCCTTGTGCACAGCCGCGTTCGCTTCGCCGCGACGACCGTTCAGCTGAAACGGCTCGGGACCAAACCCGCGCACGATGAAATCGCCCGACCCGTACGCAGCGCAATACAGATAACTCTGCTGATCGGTGCCCATGCCGTTCCCGCCGATGAAGATTCCGTACGGGTGCGGGTGATCGTTCACGTTCATATATTGCGGCTCCGTGAACGTCGCCTTCACCGTGTAGTTACCGGTTGCCGTGTTCGACGGGTTCCAATACGCCACCGCTGGTCCGGTCGTGACGTGCAATCCACTGCCTTCGCTCGCGAGCTTCGCGTTGGACAGGACCTGTCCGCGCTTCGCTTCGCCGGGATCGATTCGGCCCGTCCAGCCTGCAGCGGAGATTCCGCCGCCAGCGACCGCGCGAGCGCCTTCCATCGGCGCGTTGCTAGTGGTCGAAGACGTAGTAGTGGTAGTGCTACTAGCCGCTGAAGACTCGGTTTGAGGATTGCTGGTGCAAGCGAGCGAAATGACGGCGGCAATTGGTAATACGGAAGCGTAGATGCGTCGCATTGGATGACCTCAGCTCGTGGAGGAAGACAAAAAAATATATGCCGGTGCGCCAGCAGGCGCGCCGGTGCGGGGCTGCCGAGTGTCAGCCTTCGAACTTGAAGGAAACCTTGATCTTCGCCCGGTATGCCTCGACCTTGCCGTCC
>JBBQWD010000143.1:0-4603 GCA_038210945.1 Gemmatimonadales bacterium | reverse complement strand
ACGAAGCTCGGATTCTCCCACTCGGTTTCCCGCGCGGCCTCTGCTACATCTCGAGCTTCTTTCTCGCTCGCTGTTCCCACCGATATGTCGCTCATGTACGTCTCAGGAAGATAACTAGTCCAACGATGGAGATTACCGCAAACGAAAACCACTGGATGGCATAGAGCATGTGCGGCCCTTCGTCGAGCGGCGCTGGCTCGACGCGGGGAGGCACGTTCGACGACTGCGCCGAATCAGTGAGAACGACGTAATAGTTGGCGATCGGATATGGAAAAGCTTTCTGGAGCTGCGCACGGTCCAATCGTCTGAACGACCGCGGTCGAGCCGGATTGGGCGGCGCGAATGGGCCCTTGGTCGGGAACGTTTCCACAAAACCAGCGCCGTTGAGCGTATCCGCTTCGTGCCATGGTCTCGTATCAGCCGTCATACCGTCTGGCGAATAAATCCAACCACGATTCACCAGAACGGCGGTGTCCTTGTTCGCCCGCAACAGCGGAGTCAGGATGTTGATCCCCGGAGATCCACTTCGCCCGCGCAGAGTGAGAACTATCTCCTGCGCGTGATCATAAACACCGCGCAAGTGCACTCGACGAAAATGTGCCGCCGCGGTGTCGCTTGGAAGCGAATCGAGCTCGACTCGAGGAGCGATTCGTCTCGACGCGAGCACAGCGTTCGCCTGGCGCCGCGCGGAAAGCCGGCGCAGCTGCCAGAATCCGAGCGCAATGCAAATTGCCGCGAATGAGATCGCGAAGATGGTGAGAATCCATTTCCGTAGCGTCACCCACCAAATATCGCAGCTAGCGCCTGGGCGCGGATGTCAGGACCTTCGCCTTTTTGAGGGTTGACGTTTACGAATGACGTCCATCACCGTGATAGGCATCCGGTGGGTATCCACCCAATGGGCCCACGGTACGAATAACCATATTCCGAGCGCACTCCACGCCAGCGCGCGCTCGTTCGGCGGAGGCGCGCTACTGCTTGCGACGTACGCGACAGCCAGCACGACTATGTAGGCCCAGAGCCCCCAGTTCCCAATTCGGTCCAGCGCGCGCGTCCCACGAACATAGATCGCGACGCCGATGGCGAAGATGCCGAACTCGATCGCAAACGTTGCGGGCACGGAGTTCCAGAGTCCCCAGCCGACCTTCGGCCCGTTCGCGCCAAAAAGCGGTAGATCGGGGCCGTGCATTGGAACGTCGAGAAACCAGTGGCTGACGACCAGCGCCGCCATCATCCACGCTCCTGGAGCGTAGCGTACGAGCGCAAAGTAGGAGGCCCCGACCAGAATTCCCCACGTGATCGCCATCACCAGACTGTGAGAGATCGGATAGTAGACGAAATCGAGTGGACTGGCGGCCATGAGGCCTGGAACGATCTTCACCTGCTCGAGGCCGATCAGAAGAAGGATCGGCCACAGCTCGTCGAGGAATTGCGCGGCGAACGTCAGCGCGCCCAGAGATGTGCTCGGTGCGGCGCGCTTGGCCGCCAGCGCTACGCCGTAGTGCCCGAGAAACATTCTGTCGTCTCCGACTGCGCCAATGTTTGCCTTCTCAGAACAATGACATTTGCTCGCCGAGCAAATCCGGATCGACTGGAGTCTGTCCGAGCCGCTGTTGAAATTCCCGCGCGGTGGCGGGGCTATGCCCGGAGAAAGTGTTCGCGACGTACCCGTAGATGTACGATACCTTCTCCGCGAGGTCTTCGATGGCCTCGCTCCAGGCATCGACTTCCTGAGAGCGATCGACCTGCACGCGCGAGTAGTCGACCAGGTCGCGGTTCGGACCCATCCACCGTATATACGCGAAATCCGCGGTGGGACGCGACGCCAGGTTGAGCATCACCTTGCGAGGAATCCACCTCCCGTCGCTGAGCGCCAACGCAATGTTGTGCTCCTTGAGGAGCGCGAGAACGCCATCGGTGATCCAGCCGCGGTGCCTGAACTCGATCGCTATCCTGAGATCGGTCGGCACGCGTCCGATGAAGTCCACGAGCGCCGGGAGCTCACCGGGCTGAAAGTCCGGTCCAGTCTGCACCAGGATCGGACCGAGCTTGTCGCCGAGCTCACGTACTCGCTCAAAGAACGTCTCCGACGCCCCGGTCATGTCGCGCAGTCGCTGCTCGTGGGTGACTTCCTGCGGGAGCTTGAGCGCGAAGACAAATCCTTTCGGCGTGCGATCCACCCAGCTACGGATCGTCGTCGCGGCGGGAGATGCGTAGAACGTCGAATCGACTTCGATCGAGTCGAAGGCGCGCGCGTAGACAGTGAGAAAATCGGAAGGCCGGGTGCCCGTGGGGTAGAACGGTCCGACCCAGGCATCGTAGTTCCAGCCCTGAGTGCCGATGTGAATCTCCGCGGACATGGCGTTCAATCGGAAGCCGCGGAGGCAGGATGTCAAGCCGGAGGAGACTGCCTCGCGGCCTTGGCCGCTAGAAGGTGCCTGGCACGAGGGTCTCGTTTGGCGACGGCTTGAATGAGCGGCGGCGAGAGAAGCGTCGTCAGCAACACCATCAAGGTGATCGCGCCGAACAGGGACGTATCGAGCGCGCCGATCGCGAGGCCGGTCTGAGCGACTATTAGCTCCACTTCTCCCCGTGGAAGCATCGCCGTTCCAATTAGCGCCTTGTTTCCCTTGAACCAAATCGGAGCGTACGCTGCGATGATCTTGCCGATCGCGCCCGCCGCGAGCAGCACCAGCGTGATGAGCAGCGTCCTTGGTTCGGCAAGGGCGCGAAGATCGACCGAGGCGCCGACGGAGGCGAAGAAGATAGGCGTCAGGAGACTTCCCATCGCTCCGGCCGACCTCTGCACGTCATCACGTTGGTCGATGCGGTTCAACAGAACTCCCGCGACGAACCCACCTACGATGATCGCTGAGCCGAGCATTCCGGCCAGCGCAGCGAGGAAGAAAGCGAATGCCAGACCCATAACCGCGATCGTCGTCGGGGAGCGGAGCCGCTTCGCGGCATGGAACAGTGGCGGCACGACGAAGCTTCCAACGATGATTGCGATGGCCACGAACCCGAACGCGACCGCACTTGTCCGCGCGATGCCCGTTGCCGTTATCGCTGCACCGGCAGCAAAGCTGCCAATCACGGAAAGAATCACCAGCCCGACGATGTCATCGAGCACTGCCGCGCCGAGAACCACCCTGCCTTCTTCTGTCTGCAGGAATCCCAGCTCGGCGAGGACGCGGGTCGATACACCGATCGATGTCGCGGTTAGCGCGGCCGCGCAGACTATTGCGGCGAGCCGGCCAATTCCCATCGCCGACAGCGCGAGATAGCCGATGACGAATGGAAGCAGCACACCCACGAGCGCGACGACGGTCGCGGTGCCGCCTACTTTGGTCAACGCGCGCAAATCCGTCGCGAGCCCGATCTCGAACAGCAGGATCAAAAGCCCGAGCTGCGCGAGAGTATGAATCGCGAGATCGCTGGGATCCAGAATCCCGAGCACCGAAGCGCCCAGTACGATTCCCCCGAGGAGCTCGCCCAGGATCGCTGGCTGGCCGAACTTCTCGGCCAACACCGACGACGCACGTGTCGTTATCAGAACCGCCGCGAGGACGAGCAATAGGTGGACGAACGATTGGGTATCGCTCATCGGTATGTCTCGAAGAAACCGGTTCCTGTGCCCGTCAAGGGTTTGCCCTCGATGCGCCCCGAGATGCGAGCCGTTCCCTTCATCTGAATGAAGAAGGGATGCGCGCGCCCGTTCTCCGTCCGGGTGGCAATCGCGTCTTCAATCGAGAGATCGACCCTCAGCGTGTCATCGCCACGCACATCCGAAAAGCTCGCACGAGAGGGAACACGCAAAACCGTCGTACCAATCCGCACCGTACGACCATCTTCGTAGAAGATCAGCTTCGGACGAAAGACGGCGCGAAAGCCCAGTGAATCGATCAGATAAACCAGCACCGGTGGAACCGAAGCCGTGGTGTCCGGCGGATATACTCGACCATATAGAAACGTGTACTGACCCGCGCGCGATGCACCCCAGTCCCACGATACCCCGCGCCACACTCCCCAGTTGTGATCATGGTAGGACTGCGCGTCGGCGAGTTGCTCACATGATCCGTCGACGCAGAGCGTTCCGGATGCCGACGCGCGCAACGCCGGCACCGTGTACCCGGAAACGAAACCGCCCGAGCCCATCGAGACGCCGGGGAAATACGCATACGGTGCGGGATGAACTCGGAGATTGATCCGAATTGTGCCGCCGCCGGATCCTTCGCGCGCTGATGCTACGACTTCGTAGTCGCCGTCGGACAGAACGGTGACACGAGAGTCTCCAAAAACCAGATTCGCGTCCGTCGTCGAGAACCGCACCTTCGAACGATCGACTGTCGCAGCGAACCGCCGAGTCGCCCCGCCTTGCTCACGGAGCGTGATCCCGAGCTGGCCGCCCCACTTCGTGCTGGTGACATCGCCGCCTACGATGAACGAGACGAACGCCCACCGTTTTCCACCGTCCGCCACCACGTTGAAGTAGTGCCACTCGGCCCACGTCTCGCGATCGGCGACGCTGTCAGAGGGAATGTGAAAGTGATCGATCTCGTGTCGAAGCTCCGCCATCGTGGGCGCGATCCAACGGCGGTCGCCA
>JBBQWD010000142.1:0-4627 GCA_038210945.1 Gemmatimonadales bacterium | reverse complement strand
GTATCGCGTCACCGCGGAGAGCAAAGGCAATCCGATCAGCGCCTTTCAGCACGAGAAGCGGCCGATCTACGGAGTGCAGTTCCACCCGGAAGTGGCTCACACGCCGCGCGGTGGGGAAGTGATTTCCAATTTTCTCTTTGGTGTTTGCAAAGCGGAGCCGACCTGGACTGCCGGCGCGTTCATCGAGGAAGAGGTCGCGCGCATCCGGAAGACAGTTGGAAAGTCTCGCGTCATCTGCGGCTTGTCGGGTGGCGTTGATTCCTCAGTCGCCGCGGCGCTCGTTCACCGCGCGATTGGTGATCAGCTGACTTGCATATTCGTCGACACGGGATTGTTGCGCCTGCACGAGCGTGAGCAGGTCGAGCGAACTTTCCGCGCTCACCTGGGCATCGAGCTTGTCACGATTGATGCTGAGAAGCGGTTCCTGGACGCGCTGGGGGGCGTCGAGGACCCGGAGAAGAAGCGGACTGCCATCGGCCACACATTCATTGACGTCTTCGAGGATGCCGCCGCGAAGGTGGGGGACAACGTCGATTTTCTGGTGCAGGGCACTCTCTACCCCGACGTGATCGAGTCCTTCTCACCGCGCGGTGGACCGTCGGTGACGATCAAGACCCACCACAATGTTGGCGGGTTGAAGCCCGGCATGAAGTTCAAGCTGATCGAGCCGCTGAGAGAGTTGTTCAAGGACGAAGTCCGGAACGTCGGCCGCGAGCTCGCACTGCCCGAAGAAATGGTCGCCCGCCATCCTTTCCCCGGTCCCGGCCTCGCCATTCGGATCCTCAGCGACGTGACGAAAGAGAAGCTCGATCTCCTCCGCGCGGCTGACGCTATCTATCTGGAAGAAATCCGCGAGGCCGGACTATATGACGAGATCTGGCAGGCGTTCTCGGTGTTGCTCCCCGTTCGCAGTGTGGGAGTAATGGGCGACGAAAGAACATACGACAACGTTCTCGGACTTCGCGCCGTCACGAGCACGGATGGGATGACCGCCGATTGGTATCCGTTCCCGTACGAGGTTCTGGGACGGATCTCGAACCGCATCATCAATCAGGTGAAAGGGATCAATCGAGTCGTGTACGACGTGAGCTCAAAACCGCCGGCGACTATCGAGTGGGAATAACACGGATGCTACGGATGGTGGCGGATGCTTCGGATCTCTCCGCGTGGAATTAGAGATCCGAAGCATCAGCTCAAATCAGGAGCATCCGCGTTAAAGGCTTTTTTCCTCGAGCAGCTGCATGAACTCTCGCGGCTGCTTCAGCTGCAACAGCCGCTCCGGAACATCGGACTCCTTTGAGAACTGCGCGATCTTGCCGAGCACGGGCAGATACTGGTTGGAGACTTCCAGCGGGGGCGCGACGATGAGGAAGAAGAAGAAAACCGGCTTCTCGTCGATTGCCTTGAAATCGACTCCCTGACTTTTTCTTCCGAACGCGACCCGCAGCTTGCTCACGACCAGCGAGCGACAGTGGGGAATCGCGATTCCGCGCCCGATGCCGGTGGAACCGAGATTCTCGCGGCGCTTCAACATCTTGTAGAGCATGCCTTCCGACTTGTCGTCGAGGCCGAGGAGGCCGATCAGCTCCTTGAGGATCTCGTCTTTGGTAGTGCCTTCGAGCTCCAGTTTGATCGCGTCTTCAGAGAAAAAGTCCCGTAATTCCATCAGATCCCCGAGAGAGTCCCAAGTTGGTGCGCGCGAGGACGGAAGTTACGCGCGACTGGCGTGAGAGTCAAACCACGATGTTGCAAGCACTTGGGGGCATCCATTAGCTTCACTGATATGCGTTTTCCATTCGCGGTTCGCAACGACATCCCACTCTACCTGGCACCGATGGCGGGCGTGTCCGAGTCTCCTTTCCGGAGGCTCTGCCGCCGCTTTGGTGCGGACGTCGTCGTCACCGAATTTCTCTCCGCTGAGGGAATCAGGCGCGAGAACGCAGCGACACTCGACAAGCTTCGCTTCGGCCCTGACGAGCGCCCGATTGGAGTGCAGATCTTCGGCGCCGATCCCATCGCGATGGGAGAAGCTGCTCGTCTCGTGACCGATGTCTTTCAGCCGGAGTTCATCGACATCAACTTCGGTTGCCCGGTGAAGAAAGTCGTGCGGCGGAATGGCGGATCAGGCTGCCTCAAGGATCTCTCGCTCGTGGACTCGGTCATCCGCTCTGTCTCGGCGGGCACTCACTTGCCTGTGACGGTGAAGATCCGAAGCGGCTGGAGCGAGGAGCAGCGGGATCCAGTGAAGATCGCGCTCCGCTGTCAGGACGCAGGGGCGAAGGCGCTGGCACTGCACCCGCGCACGCGAACGCAGATGTACAGCGGCAGCGCCCGCTGGGAGGAGATCGCGGCGGTTGCACAGGCTCTCGAGATCCCGGTGATCGGGAACGGTGACATCAAGACCGCAGAGGATGCAGTCCGGCTCCAGCGTGAGACGGGCTGTGCGGCCATCATGATCGCCCGAGGGTCATTCGGCCAGCCGTGGATCTTCGATCAGACGCGTGCTCTTCTGGACGGGAAGCCCAAGCCCGACGCTCCTCCGATCGAGCGGAGATTCGCGATCGCGTTAGAGCATGCCCACATGGCGGAGGACTACGAGGCCGACCCCAGAGGTGCGGCCATCGAGTTCAGGAAGCACCTCGGCTGGTACGTGAAGGGAGTGCCGGGATCGGCGGAGCTGCGGCGAAAGCTCCACGCGGTGGAGAGCCTGTCGGAAGTCGAGGATGTGTTCGCCGAGTACCTGGCGAGGCCGTTTTACGACACGAGAGAAGAGGTCGAGGTCGCGCCAGCCGCCGCTTGAACTGGGTCTCTCTAAAGCATTGTATCACCGCCAGTTGTGCCGCTGATCTCAAGCGGCTTCGCAAGCAATTTCTCGTTGACTTCACGGCTGGCCGAAGCTATACTTCATGAACGGGGGCGACTGGCTTCGACGGGGTTAGTGAAGCTGTGGCCGCGTGCCCAGGTACTCAGGTCCTGGTAAAACCTCTGGGGATTTTTTTAACTGCCAACCAAAACTTGGCCCTGGCTGCGTAACTCTTCGGAGTTGCTGCACCTGCCCTGACTGAAGCCCTCCTGAGGCGTCTTTAAGGGTATCGAAAATTCGGGATAGTCGGTCGTCGCGTTTCCCGGCGATCGGCGAAAACTTAGGAAACTTGTCCAGAAGTGGGCTGTCCATTGGCCAGCGGCTGGAGACCTCAATCAATGGAACACGCACGTAGACGCTGTGGTCGATCTTGTCTCGGACCGGGGTTCGAATCCCCGCGCCTCCACTAAGAACCTGTTCGCAGCGATTCGGCGGTGTCCTGAAAAGGCGCCGCCTTTCGTTTTTCTATAGGGGGAACCATTCGATTCTGTTCTTGACTGTTCGCTCCTATCCGGCTACTCATGCAGCCGCATTCGGTCAGATGGCGTGGTCCTTTCTTGGCAGCTGACAAGCCCGTGGTTGCTACTTGAGGGTGGCCTTATCCCGTTCTTTATCGACTGGGGAGCGTCTCCCCATCCTGCTGCCTCAGCTGCTCTCGGTCTGTCCCTTGTCGAACTACGCGCCGAGCATCCCAGTCCTCATGTCTTGGCGCGAACTCTTCGTACCCTCGGGCTAGGCCTCCCAGTTCAGCAGGCATCCAACGCAGCTCTTGTCGCCACCATCCACGGCCCCAACGGCCGCATTCAGCTTCGATAGCAACTCAATGATAGGGGGCGCCCCGCCTAACCGTCGTTGTTGCGGACTTGCTTCGCTCGCCGCCGAACTCCAGCGTTAGGCGACAAAACGACCGCCCTCATCGAACTTCCCCGCAGCCCGATGTGATGCACCGACAGGCGTCGACTTAAACCGCACATGCGCCAACGACAACCAGACCGAGAACGCCTAGGCATATTGAGCTGACTGGCGCATTGGGACCACCGAGCGGAAGGTTGGCATTTGGTTTCGCGCAGTCGAAACGGAGACGACATGAACGGGTTTAAGGAAAGGCTAATAATCACGGTTGAAGGGGCGAAAGACAGCGAACAACCTTTCCCCTTAGAGGGAGATGCGGCTTTCAATTGGATCCAGCCCGGGATAGCCATCCCAAGGGAGATGGTGAAGCCCGGCAGCGACGGCCCTGATTACTTGATTCAGAAAGTCAAGCACGAGCAAGTCGTCGAGCGCGGTAAGACCATCCTGGTCACGCGTGCAAGCGTTGTGGCGCAAGCCTCTTAAAACGTTCCCAGCCGAATCCGATTGGCGAAGTACGCCGTTTCATCTCTTTCGATTGCGTACCTGAGAGCCACGCGTTAGTCGGAAGCTTGTGTCTCCGCGTCGGCGCTGCATGTTTGGGTGTTCCTGCTGTTGTGCTCGACTTGAAGGAAGCGCCGCTGATTAGAAAGGAAGAACAGAATGCCAGCGCAAGCACTGGTCCTGTCGGCAGACAACCAGCCTGCGAATCAGGCGCCGACCTGCAAGACAGCTGCGGCGGCGATTACGTGGGTGTACAGATTCAGGCCCCTGCCTCGCGTAACCTGGGCAACTACTATCACGTTCCCGTGGCGTCGCGGCCTCCCGCGACTTGGCGGCAAAACTGTACTCTGTGGGGAGGATTGACGTACGTGTATGGATATTTCCGTACCGCACAGGAATGCTTCTGGACGG
>JBBQWD010000141.1:0-4630 GCA_038210945.1 Gemmatimonadales bacterium | reverse complement strand
GCCTGACCGAGCTTCTCTTCGCGGGGGAAAAAGCGGATCGCCTGGTCGACGGTGAGGTTCAACACCTCGTAGATGTTCTTGCCGCGCACGGCGACGTCGAGCACCTCGGGCTTGTACCGCTTTCCACCGCAGTCCTCGCACGGCACGAACACATCGGCCATGAAGACCATCTCGACTTCCAGCGCGCCGGCTCCCTCGCACGCTTCGCAGCGCCCGCCCTCGACGTTGAAGCTGAAAGTGCCCGGAGTGTATTTGCGCTGCCGCGCGAGCGGAGTGTCGGCGAAGATGCAGCGGATCTCGTCGAAGGCTTTCACATACGTGACCGGGTTCGAGCGCGGAGACTTTCCAATCGGGCTCTGATCGATCAGCACGACATCCTCGAGCGCGTCGAAGCCCGTGAGGGTCTCGTACTCGCCGACTTTCTCTCCGAGGTGAAGCTTCGCCGAGTGTTCGCCCACGAGATGGGTTTCGAGCGCGCGGTAGAGAACGTCGTGGACGAGCGTGCTCTTGCCAGAGCCCGAGACGCCGGTTACGACGGTCAGCGCCCCGAGCGGAATGCGGATGTCGACGTCCTGCAGGTTGTGCTCACGCGCTCCGGTGAGCGTGATCCAGCGGGGACCAAGACGCCTGCGCTGCTCGGGCAGCGGAATGGACCGCGCGCCGGTCACATACTGGCCGGTGAGCGGACTCTCACTGATGCGGGACATTGGTCCGGCGAAGACTACGTGACCGCCAGCTTCTCCACTCCCCGGACCGAGCTCCACCATGTAGTCCGCGGCTTCGATTGCAGCGAGGTCGTGCTCGACGACGAGCACGCTGTTCCCCGCGTCCCGCAGCCGCTGCAACAGCTTGAGGAGTCTATCCATGTCGCGCGAATGGAGACCTATCGATGGCTCGTCGAGAACGTACAGCGTGTCCACCAGCTGCGATCCGAGGGAGTTGGCGAGTCCGATGCGCTGCGCTTCTCCTCCCGAGAGCGTCCGGGTGGCTCGATTCATCGAGAGGTAGCTGAGTCCGACATCGCGGAGAAACGTGACGCGATCGCGGGCTTCCTTGAGAATCATCTCCGCGACCTTGCGATCGAATTCGTTGAGCTTGAGCTCGTTGAGCCAGTCCGCGAGCTGATCGACGGGAAGCTCCGCGACCTGCGCGATGTTGAGGCCGCCGACGCGCACGTTCAGCGCTTCCGGCTGCAGCTTCGTTCCATGGCAGCGCGGACACTCCTGCGCTGTTTGATACTGCCTGAGGAAGACGCGGATGTATTGCTTGTACCTCTTGTCCTCGAGATCACGCAGGAACGGAAAGATCCCTTTGTAGCCGCGCGTCTTCGATTGGAGCAGCAGCTGGCGGTGCCCCGAAGTGAGCTGGTCCCAGGGCTTGTCCATTGGAATCCGCTCGCGCTTCGCGAATTCCGCGAGCGCGCGTCGCTTGTTGTCGTAGCGGGGCTTGGTCCACGGATCGATCGCGCCATCGCGAAGCGACCGTTGGGGGTAGGGAACGACAAGCGACTCGTCGTACTCGAGAACTGCCCCGAACCCGTTGCACTGCGAGCACGCTCCTCTCGGATTGTTGAACGAAAAGAGCTGTGGACTCGGCGCGGGAGCAACCGTGCCGTCGTTCGGGCACTCGAATCGCTCCGTGAAACGCAGCTTCGTTACCGCGGCGCCGTCGAGCGGCGATACCACTGACTCCGTAAAGAGAATCACGCAGTCCCCGTCTCCTTCTACGAAGGCAGTTCCCACCGCATCGGTGAGTCTGCCGGCGCTTTCGGGGGCGACAACCAGACGGTCAACGACGACGAGCAGCTCTTTCGCTTTTGTAATGTTCCGTTTCGAATCAGCGAGCTCGTCGAGGTGCAGCACCAATCCATCCATTGCGACGCGGAGGAAGCCTTGCGCGCGCAGGTTCTCGATCACGACATCGTGGGTGACCCTATTCGAGAGCACGAGCGGGAAGATGACGTAAAAGCGGATTCCGGCCGGCAGAGCGATAACGGTGTCGACGACCGACGAGACTGTGTCGGGCTTGATCTCACGCCCACAATTCGGGCAAAACGTGTGTCCGACGCGCGCCCACAGGAGCCTCAGGTAGTCGTAGATCTCGGTGGCGGTCCCGACCGTAGAGCGCGACGTCTTGGTCGGATTCTTCTGCTCGATGGCGACGGCGGGGGAGAGTCCCTCGACCGAGTCTACATCCGGCTTTTCCATCCGCTCGAGGAACTGCCTCGCGTACGACGACAGCGATTCGACATAGCGCCTCTGACCTTCGGCGTAGATGGTGTCGAACGCTAGTGACGACTTGCCGGAGCCAGACGGACCAGTCACGACCGTGACAGTTCGCCTCGGGATCTCGATGTCGAACCCTTTGAGGTTGTTCTGCCGGGCGCCACGGACGACGATGCTCTCTTTCACACCCGAAATCTAAACGCGACACCGAATAACCGCCGAACAAACAGCTACGGTCGAGCTTCGGTTTGCTACAATCGCCTCACCAGGCGTCCGAGGAGAAGGAGGACTATGGCGCCGGCGGTCGCGATGCCGATCGAGCGGAAGTCAAACTGTCCCGCCATCACGGTTCCCCATCCGAAGAATCGCGTCCCAAGCCAGCCGCCGATGAAGGCACCAACGATGCCAAGGAGGATCGTGACGATACAACCGGAGGGGTCCCGCCCTGGCACCAGAAACTTCGCCAGTGTTCCGGCGACGAGTCCGAGCAGAATCCAATAGAGCCAGAGCGGCAAACCCTTTTCCTGCGGGCAGCTAGTAGCGCATTAGGGAACGCGAGGCGCGCCCCGGCCCTTGGTGGCCATCCGATAAATCCAGAGGAGAACCAGCGCGCCGAGTACGGCCAATACGATGCTCCACAGAGTGAAGCCGTTGAGACCGGCGCCTGTAATCGTGTTCCCGATGAAGCCACCGATGAACGCACCGACGATGCCGATAATCATGGTAACGATGATGCCGCCGGGATCATTACCCGGCATGATGGCCTTGGCGATCGCGCCCGCGATCAAACCGAGAACGATCCATGCGAGAATTCCCATCTTCCCTCCAGTAAGGTTTTACGTCTGCGAACAGGATGGAACAACGGTGAGCGGAACAGGTGCAACCTGCGTACCAGAGCTTGACTGATGGCGTAGCATCACGATTGCAACCCGGCTAGGATACGGCTGAATGACAGCGCCCGCAACCCAGACACACGACGACGACATCCTCGGCAAGGCCTACGACCGCAAGCTGATGCGTCGTCTGCTTGTCTATACGCGCCCTTATCGCGGTCTGATGTACGGGGCGTTCGTGCTGCTCTGCCTCGAGGGAATGCTGCAGGTCGTCGGACCGCTGCTCACGCGGCGCGTGATCGACGTCGCCGTTCCCGCGCACGACATGAGAATCGTAGTGGTATCGACGGTTCTCTTTTTCCTCACGCTTCTGGCGGACTTCGCGCTCTCTTACACGCAGACCTGGCTCACCAGTCTGCTCGGACAGCGAGTGATGCGGGACATCCGGATGCAGATATTCGACCACCTGCAGCGCCTGTCGGTCGCCTTCTTCGACAGGAATCCTGCCGGCCGCCTCATCACGCGTGTCACCTCGGACGTCGAGACGCTGAACGAGCTGTTCACCGCTGGTGTCGTCTCCGGGTTGGGTGATCTCTTCACGCTGGTAGCGATCAGCGTGGCGATGCTGATCATGGATTGGCGCCTCGCGCTGGCGTCGTTCGCGGTCATCCCATTCGTGGTGCTGGTTTCGGGACTTTTTCGCAAGGGAGTACGGAACACCTACCGCGACATCCGGGTTCGTCTCGCCCGCATCAACTCATTCCTCCAGGAACGGCTCACGGGGATGCGGATCGTGCAGCTATTCGGACAGGAGAAGCGCGAAGCAATGAGATTCGACGAGCTCAATCGGTCGCACCTGGACGCCCACCTCAAGTCGATCACCGTCTACGCGTTGTATTTCCCCGCCATCGAGCTCCTCACTTCGATCGCGCTCGCGGTCTTGATCGTAGCCGGAGCTTCGCGCGTGCACGCCAATTTGCTCAGCGTTGGCACGGTCGCCGCGTTTCTCCAGCTTGTGCGGAGGTTCTTCCAGCCGCTTCAGGACCTCTCGGAGAAGTACAACATTCTGCAGACCGCCATGGCAAGCTCGGAGCGAATTTTTACGCTGCTCGACACGACGCCGAGCGTTCCCGACAATGCGGAGCCGGCGGACGTGGTCACGAGAAGGGCGGGCGTCGAAGTCGTGTTCGACGATGTGTGGTTCGCCTACGACATCGCGCACCTCGCAAAACCGAAGCAGGGAGCGCCCCACGAGAGCATTCCAGTCGAGTGGGTCCTCAAAGGGGTCAGCTTCACGGCGCGGCCCGGCGAGACGCTGGCTCTTGTCGGCCATACGGGGGCAGGGAAGACTACGATCGTCAATCTGCTGATGCGCTTCTACGATCCTCAGCGCGGACGCATCACGATCAACGGCGTCGACATCCGCACGATTCCACTTCAGGAGCTGCGTTCGCTGATCGGGTACGTTCAACAGGACATTTTCCTTTTCGCCGGGGACATCGCGACCAACATTCGCCTCTCGAATCCGCTCACCGATGAAGAGGTGGCCAGCGCGGCCGCGGAAGTGGGTGC
>JBBQWD010000140.1:0-4664 GCA_038210945.1 Gemmatimonadales bacterium | reverse complement strand
GTCGCGAGATACCGAGGATGCGCGCGGCGGCGCTCAGATTCCCACCTGTGATACCGATCGTAGTGTGGATCGCTTCATCGACGATGGACTGGAGCGACTTCCCCTCCGCCGGAATGCGGATCACCCCGCCGGCGGGGGTTTGGACGAGCGGTATGAAAGAGCGACGCTGCAGCGAGAGATGATGTGGCTGAATGACATCTCCGGTGCATACGACCGCGGCTCGCTCGATGACGTTCTTGAGCTCCCTGATGTTGCCCGGCCAGCGGTGCCTCTCTAGCGCGCCCACGGAGTCCGCAGCGAGACGAAGATCGCGGCCGTCGCTCTCGGCGTGGCGCTTCACGAAATAATGCGCGAGAAGGGGGATGTCTCCCTCGCGCTCGCGCAGCGGTGGCAGCTCGAGGCGTGCGACGTTCAACCGATAGAACAAGTCAGCGCGGAAGCGATTCTCGGTCACCGCGGTCTCCAGCGAGGAGTTCGTACCGGCAATGATGCGTGCCGACAGCGCGCGCTCCTCGGATCCGCCGAGCCGGCGGAAACGCCGGTCTTCGACCACGCGAAGGAGCTTTGCCTGCAGCTTGAGGGGCAGCTCGGCGACTTCATCGAGAAAGATGGTGCCAGCGCCGGCTACTTCGAACAAGCCGCGTTTGAGCGCGCGAGCATCGGTGAACGCGCCAGGCTCGTGTCCGAACAGCTCGCTCTCTAGCAACGTCTCGGGAATGGCAGCGCAGTTGATGGCGACAAACGGCTCTGCCGCGCGTTGACTTGCAGCGTGGATGCCGCGGGCAAACAGCTCCTTACCGGTGCCGGTTTCCCCGACGAGCAAAACCGTGACACTGCGACTCGTAGCTACCTGAGTCGCCAATGCGATTGAGTCTCGGATTGCAGCGCTGTCCCCGATGACGTGGGAGTCCCAGCGGTCCGCCGACGCGATCTGCGATCGGGCTGAAATAATACACCGTTCCTTTTTCGCCTGGACAGGTAAACCCGTCCAGGCAGAAAGTGAGTCTGGCCGTGTAAGTTCGGGCGCCCAAAACTATATGGGGAGCTTCTGCCTAGCAGACGAGGAGAAGGGGCTCCAAGTCACCGGGTTTTAAGGGGTTACGACCCCGGCGAGCTACCGGGGTGAGTTAGGCCGCTTCGGGTGGGGCTAGCTAGGCCGGGAGAGAGGCCAGCAGCGCGTTTATTTCTGCCGCTTCGTGCCTCGCGCCGACGTCTTCAAAGGACTCGGCCGCCTCGCGCCACGCGAGCCGCGCCTCTTCCGGATTCCCGAGCGCCCTTGAGGTCTGACCAAACTCGCGGAGCATCTCCGCCTGCAACAGCCTGTCTTCCAGGCCTTCCGCCTCGAAGATCGCGATTCGGAGGGTGGCGATACTGGCGTCGAACGCTCCTCTCTCGCGCTCGATTCTGGCGCGGCATTTCAGAGCCCCGGCAATAGTGAGGTGGTCGCCGCGGGCGCTTGCGCCTTCGAAGGAACGCCGGCAGGCGTCCTCCGCATTATCCAGCTTTCCGGTAGCGACCCAGACCTCGGCCAAATTGAGCGTGAGGATGCTCTCGACGAGCGCATCCTTGCGCTGCTGCGTGATGGCGAGCGCGCGCTCGAACGTCTCGATCGCGCGCTGGTAATGTCCGAGTTTCGTGTAGAGCATCCCGATGTTGTTCAGCACCCAGGAAAGAGCTTCGTCGTCGTTGGCGCGCTCGAAGTCGCCGAGACTGTGGGAGTATCTGGCTTCGGCGCCGACGAAGTTCCCGCGCATGTTCAGCAGTACGCCGAGGTTCTGCTCGATCATGCCGAGAAGGCGCACGTCGCCCGCTTTGGCGGCCAATTCAGACGCCTGTGCGTAAAGTCGCTCGCTCTCGGTCAGACTGCCGCGCCGCTGGGCGACGATCGCAAGGCAATTGTATGCATGCGCCCTGCAGTTGAGAGAGCCGCACTCCTCGGCGTGTACGAGACTTTGCTTGTAGCAATGATGCGCCAACTCAGTTTCGCCCTGCTCCCGATGAAGTGTTCCCTTCCATCTCAAAGCGTCAGCAAGGAGCGGAAGATCCGTTTCATCCTCGAGCAGTGACAGCGCGTCGTCGTACAGCTGGAGGGCCCGCGTCGCGTCACCGAGCTGCTCGGTCTTCCGAGCCTGCTCGATGAGGCTACGCGCCCGGCTTGGATCAGTCTGCGTCATAAAGCTGCCAGACCGTGGGTTCGTTCTTCATATGCCTGCACCTCGAAGATAAGTGTGGGTGATCGATAATGCTCGATCGAACCGTGAGCTTAGTCGACCAGCGTCCAAACGCCTGAGACGAGGATGTAGCGAGAGAAGTGATTGATGATCCAGACCTGGGTTTCAGCGACCGGCTTGGCGCCGTAGAAAAAGGTAGTGGCCGCCTGGAGCTCCGATGGTGACGCCGAATCATCGTCATCGATGGCGTCGTTTCCCTCGGGCAGGTACGCCGTACGGACCGCGTTGCCGGCATCAGTTCCATAGTCGGCGGTGTTCTGAAGACGCTGAACCGCGGTCACCGGTTTGAGAAACCGCAGACCGTGCGGCAGCATCTCGTAGGCTACGTACCGTCCGCCCTTGGCGACGATGGTTATCGTCGTGGGCGACGCCAACGCACCGCTCGGTATCTCCACGTAAAAGTCTGACGCCGGAAGCGACAACGTACCGCCGTCCGGACCGATCACGGCTGTAACGCTCTGCTCGACGCTGGAATGCGCTGATCCCCATTTTACTGCGCGAGCCCTGGTTGCACTCGTAAGCGAAGAAAAAGACGCCCGCACCGTCAACGTCGGCGGGAGAAGTTTCGGATTGTAGGAAAGAGGACTGGTTGAGCGGCTGTAGTCTCCGCACGCGAGACCCACCAGCGCACCTACAGTCAGGATGAGACTGCGAAGGATACGGGAAGACATTGTACCACCCCTCGAAAAGGGAATTCATTCCTTCGAGGTGATGTCTGGCATAGGCCATGCCCTTTGCCAACTCCTTGCTGCTCAACAGTTTAACGTTTCGAACGGCTCCAACAGGCTCACTTTTGTGCAATGTTTCGTTACGATAGAAACATTTCATTATAGGGCCCTTGGCGGATCAGCCATCAACGGCCGACGCGAATATCGCCATCCGCTGCGGGGTCGGGCGGCCCGGAATATCGGCTGTTCCCGCCCAGTCGAGGAACATCTCGAGAAGGTGCGGATCAAACTGGCCGGTCGAAGAGCGCATGATTTCGGCGGCGGCCGCGTGAGTGAGCCCGGCGCGATATGAGCGCGTCGTCGTCAACGCGTCGTAGACATCGGCGACGCAGAGTATTCGGGCGGCGAGCGGTATTTGGTCTCCGGCGAGCCCGTCCGGGTAGCCCGCTCCATCCCATCGCTCGTGATGATTCCTGATGATCGAGGTGATGTCGCCCGGAAAATCGATCTCGGCGACGAGCTCAAGCCCCGCTTCGGGGTGTCTCTTCATGATGGCCCACTCTTCAGCGGTGAGCTTGCCGGGTTTGTTGAGCACGTCGGTGGGAACGATGATTTTCCCGATGTCGTGCAGCAGCGCCCCGATGCGGAACCAGAAGAGCGATCGTGAATTGAACCCCGCGCTGTCGGCCAGCACGCAAGCGAAGAATGCGACTCGCTCGCAGTGACCCTGCGTGTAGCGGTCCTTGCTTTCAATGGAGTCGCCCCACTGCTTGGCCATCTCGAGGAAGCGTGCTTCGAGCGCGCCGTTTCGCTTCACGACCTGCGCGAGGCGGTGCTGCGCTTTGAGCTGCGAATAGAGTGAATGCGCCTCGTTCAAGCGTTGAAGCATCTCGCGGTGGCGCTTCTGCGCCCAAAAGAGCTCGGCGAGCTGTTCAGCGACGTCCGCCCTGAGGAGCAGATCGCCGCTTTCAATGGAGTGTTGTTCGGCGCGAAGGAGGTAGTCGGCGGCCTTTGGAAAATCTGACCGCTCGCGCGCAATCACACCCACGTGCCGGAACACATCTCCGCGCCAGGCGGGAACTTCGGTTGCAGGTACCGCAAGGAGCTCTTCGCACTGACTGAGCGCTTCGTCGTAACGACGTCCCGCTATGTACAGCTGCACCTTGTTGACTGCCAGGTCCAACCGCCGAGCACGATCGCCCTCTGCTTCGAATCCACGCGCGGCTTCGTCGTATGCCGCTTCCGCATCGTCGAGTTCGCCGAGCTCCATGTAGGCGAGCGCGATGTTGTTGAGGACCTGTGCTTCGTGATTGCGGAGTCCGAGCGTCTGGTAACCCAGCTGACTCAAGCGAAAGGCTTCCAGCGCTCCACGCAGATCCCCGCGAATCATTGCGACAGTGCCAAGGTTCTGATCGATCATCGCCATGAGCGCGCCGTCAGCGGCCAGCTCGGCCTTTTCCCGCGCTGCCTGGTATATCGTCGCGGCCTGGTCGAGATCCCCACCGACTTGGTAGACGATGCCAATGACGTTGAGTGCCTGCGCAACCGCGGGGGGTGAGCCGACGATATCGGCGGATGCGACAGCGGCCTCTAAGATGTCGAGCGCCGCCCCTCTGTTGCCCTGCTCGAGATACGCCCTCCCCAGCCATCGGAGAACGGCGAGCCGCGTGTTGGAGTCCGCCTCCGGATCGCGGACGAGGCTCTCGTATAGCGCGCACGCCTCCGCCCAGCGCCCTTCATGCTCGGCGTTTTTTGCGAGTTCGAT
>JBBQWD010000139.1:0-4671 GCA_038210945.1 Gemmatimonadales bacterium | reverse complement strand
CGGATCGGTGCCTGGCCCGCGCGGGGCATCGCCAAGGTTGTTCGAGGGGATAAACCGGAAGAGATCGCGGATGTGCTGAAGACACTCCGGCTCGGAGTCGGATGCAAAATGCGCGACGCCCGAGATCGCCGAGTGAGTGTCCGCGCCACCCAGAGTCTCCATGGTTACATCTTCATGGGTCACGGTCTTCACGACGTTCGGCCCGGTGACGAACATGTACGACGTGCCGCGCACCATGTAGGTGAAATCGGTGATAGCCGGCGAGTACACGGCACCACCGGCGCACGGTCCGAGGACGGCGGAGATCTGCGGAATGACGCCCGAGGCAAGCGTGTTGCGCAGAAAAATCTCGGCGTACCCTCCGAGTGAGACGACGCCTTCCTGGATGCGCGCGCCGCCGGAATCGTTGAGGCCAATCACCGGCGCGCCGTTTCGCATCGCCAGATCCATGATCTTCACTATCTTCTCAGCGAACGCCTCGGAAAGCGACCCGCCGAAAACGGTGAAATCCTGGGAAAACACGTACACGAGACGGCCATCGATCTTGCCGTGCCCCGTGATCACGCCGTCTCCGTAAAATTTCTGCGCTTCGAGGCCGAAGTCGGTTGACCGGTGCACGACGAACCGGTCAAGCTCGACGAACGACCCTTCGTCGAGCAGAAGGTCCAGCCGCTCCCGCGCTGATAGCTTGCCTTTTTCGTGCTGCGCCTTGAGCCGTGCCTCGCCGCCACCCTGCTCGGATTCGATCCGGCGCCGCTCCAGGAGCTCGAGCTTCTCTCGCATTGTCATCGTCGCGAAAAGCTATAGCGAGGGTTGCGCCCATTGCTAGGTTTCATCACAACTGTCAGACAACATTCATCCGTCCAACTTGACTCCGCCACCACGAAGACGACCGCGCAAAGGGCGCAAGCGTGCCGGCCGCGCGGCGCACCAACATACATCGCTGCCAACGAGCCGCAACGCGTACATGGACACGCGGCAATGGCTGCTCGATCAGCACGGGCCCGTGTGCGCGTACTGCGAGCGACGCGTCAGCTCGAGCGCGATCACCATGGATCACGTGACGCCGCGGAAAGGGAAGACGGCGTACGACCGTCGCGACAACCTCGTGTTGGCCTGCCCGGAGTGCAATGCACTGAAAGCCGACCAGCCCTTCCTCTCGTTTCTGTTGGGGCGGAGAACGCGCGCTGCCAGCCTCCTGCGCTACGGCGGGCACCTGAGCCCGATGCTGCTCGATCTGGCGAGGGAGATTGCCGGGCCTGAGGCGGCGGCGCGCGCGGCGCGACTAGCCGACCCCGACTACCCGTACCTCGACTAGGAGCGGGCGGGCTCCAGCTCTTTCTTTTCGCCGGGTTGGGTGTCGGTACTCTCCGCCGTCCCCTCTTCGTCCCTCGAGCCCGCGCCCTTCAGGCGATTCTCCGCTGAGCGTCGGCCGCCCGCCTTCAGCCTCGCTTTGAGAAAAGCAAGAACGTCGAGCTCGTGCTTACGCAGCGTCGGACCGTGGGGAGGCGTACGCTTGCTCCACTTTCGCTCCGGCAACGGCGGGAGAACTGACCCTTCCAGATACGCTTCGAGCAGCGCGGGATGGATGTAGTACTTCCGGCAGACGCTTCGCGTGTTGCCCAGTCGCTTTGCCGTGACGTCGACAGCGGCAACGATGTTTTTCTCGGCCTCCCGCTTGGTTTCGGCAGGCCCCATTTTGCGCAGAGCCTCGGCGACGAGCATGGTCCCCGCCCAGGTGCGGAAGTCTTTCGCGGTGATGTCGCGGCCGGTGACGTTCTGGAGGTAGGCGTTCACGTCTTCGGCCTGGACCATCTGGCGCTTTCCCTCGTCGTCGAGGTACTTGAACAACTCTTCGCCGCGAAGCTCCTGACAACGCTGCACGATCCGCGCAATCCGCTTGTCCGTGACCGCGACCGCGTGCTGGATGCGGCTCTTACCGCGGAATTCGAATCGAAGCTCCGATCCGACCACCGTCGCGTGCCGCCGGCGCATGGTCGTGAGACCAAACGACTTGTTGGCCTTGGCGTACTCGTCCGAGCCGATGCGAATGAGTGTCGTCTCGAGCAGCCAGACTACCGTCGCCATGATCTTGTCGCGAGCGAGGCCGGGCAGCTCGATGTCGGTCTCGACGCGCTCGCGGATCTTCCACAGCACGTCGCTGAGCTCGAACATCCGCTCGAACTTCGTCCCGTCGCGATGTTGGCGGAAACCCGGGTGGTAGCGATACTGCTTGCGGCCGCGCGCGTCGCGAGCGGTGACCTGCAGGTGACCGTCCTCGTGCGGGCAGATCCAGACATCGGTCCACGCGGGAGGAATTACGAGCGACTTGAACCGAGTGATCATCTCGCGCGAGCGAATTACCTGGCCGTCGGGGTCGGTGTACGTGAACCCGCGACCGTGGCGTTGACGGCGAATGCCGGGCATCGCATCGGTAACGTACCTGAGGCCCGCGGCGGCCGCGGACCCCATGTATTCGTGAGAGACTGACTGACCCAGTTTTCCTCCTCGAGCTCGGGCGCGCGGTGATCACGCCTCAGACAGCGGAGGTAGAGGCGGGCGTCGGATTATGGACGCGACAGCCCCGTCGGCGGCAACGGAATTTCGCGCCTAGACGGCGCTGGGAAGGGTGAAGTAGAAAGTACTGCCAAGCCCGACCTGGCTTTCGACCCAGATCATGCCGCCGTGGGCTTCGACGATTCCCTTGGCGATCGCCAGTCCAAGGCCAATTCCGCGGCGATCAGAAGGCATCGCCTGCCAGAAGCGGCCGAAAATGTGGGGCACCTGGTCCGGCGGAATACCAGGACCGGTGTCGATGACACCGAACCTCACCCCTCCGTCGATTTGCTCGGCGCAAACCGTGACGCGTCCGCCGCGTGGAGTGAACTTGACCGCGTTCCCAACGAGATTCGACAGCACTTGCTGGATTCTCGCAGCATCGGCGACGACTGGAAGGAGGTCGTCGGCGACGTTGGCCTCGAGAGTTATGGTGCTTCCCTTGGCGAGAGGCAGAAGCATTTCGACCGTGTCGTTGACGAGCGAGGCCGGCGACTCCGGCTTTGAGTCAATGCCGAGCCGACCGGATTCCATCCGCCTCACATCGAGCAAGTCCTGGATCATGCGGTTCATGCGGTCAGCCGCGCGGCGCACGATCTCGACCTGCCTCCGCTCCTGTGTATGCTCGACGGGCGTCGAATCGAGCATCAAACTCAGCGCCATCGTCATGGTATTGAGCGGATTGCGCAGATCGTGCGCAACAACCGCCAGCACGTCGTCGCGCGCGCGCGTCGCCTGCTGCGCTTCGTGAAATAGGCGCGCGTGCTCGACGACGATGGCTGCTCTCCGCGCCAGATCCGCGGCCAGAGAGAGGTCAGCGATTTCAAACCGACGCCCAGAACCGGACGTCACCAGCGTCAGCGCACCGAGTGGCTTGCCCGAATTCACGAGCGGGACGCAAATGAGCGAGCGGGGCTCGAGCGCTTCGACTGTGCGCCGCTGCTCCGGCTCCGCAAACGAGGCGCGGATGAAAGCCGGCGTGATCTCGGCTTCCAGAACCGGCTCACCGGTTGTAATGACTCGAATCAGCGGATGCATCGCGGTGAGCGCGCTTCGGGGAAACGTCGCGACTTGCTTGATCAGCGCTGACTTGGCCGGATCGACGTGCGCCTCTCCAATGCGCGCGAACCTGTCGTCGGCTTCGACGATATCCAGAGCGCAATAGTCGGCCAGCGCCGGCACGGCCAGACGCACCAACGCGGCAAGCGTGGTTTCGTAGTCGAACGATGCGCTGAGCACACGGCTCGCCTCGGCGAGGAGAGCGGCGCGCTTCTCGGAATTCTCGGCTTCGGCGCGGGCGGACTGCTCGCGCACCAACGCGGTCGTCTGCTCTTCGGCGCGAAGGCGCGCCGTGACGTCTCTGAAGCTCCAGACCCTGCCCACTGCTACGTCATCGATGCGCTGAGGCTGCGAATAGCGCTCGAAGATGCGACCATCCAGGAGCTCGAGGACGTCGTAACTGGCCTCCTCCGGATGGCGGTAGAGATCAGTCACCTTCGCCATGAATTCGTCGGGGTGGACGAGCTTCTCCAACGCGAAGCTGATCGAGCGCTGGTCGTCCCCGGCCGCGAAAATCTCCGGCGGGATTCCCCACATGTCGGCCATCTTCTGATTGAAGCTCAGAATCTTCCCATCGACATCGACAACGAGAATCCCGTCCGCCGTCGACTCGAGAGTTGCGCGAAGAAGCGAGAGCGATCGACTCGCTTCGCGCTGGGCGTTTCTCCGCTCCGTGATATCGTCGATGAAAGCAACGAGATACAATGGCTCTCCGTTCACCGAGCGCACGATCGATACAGTGAGATGCACCCAGATGACTGACCCATCCTTGCGGATGTAGCGCTTCTCCATCTTGTACTCCGGGAGCTCACCCGAGCGAATGCGCCCGATGAACTCGCGGCTGGCGGCCACGTCGTCCGGATGCGTGATGTCGTCGACGTTCAGCTTGAGGATTTCTTCGCGCGAGTAACCCGTTATCTCGCAGTAGCGCTGGTTGACCGAGATCCACTCCTGGGTGAGCGTCTGATGGGCAATGCCGATCGCTGCCTGCTCGAAGGTCCACAGCAGGAGATGCCCGGGCCCGCCAAGGGGCACAGCGTACTCAGCCGTCCATCC
>JBBQWD010000138.1:0-4700 GCA_038210945.1 Gemmatimonadales bacterium | reverse complement strand
GTGGCGCATCCAACACGCGTCGGGCTGGAGTTTGTCGGACAGGGCGGGGGCAAGAATGGCAATACGAGCAACTCTTTCCAGGTTGGGCCCACGCTCGAATACGCGTGGACTCCGAACTTCAGAACCACCGGCGTCGTCGGCTACAAGTCGGTCGGGGGTAGCGGGTTCTCCGGAAGAGAGTCGGCCGCTTACTTCAAGCTCGAGTTCTCGTTCTCTCCGTGACCAACTGACGAGAGCGGCAAGCAAGAATCCCCGGGCGTTTGCCCGGGGATTTTTTTACGGCGGTGAAGGAGCCGCTTCCGGACGGCGAACCAGCATCTTCTCCAGCTGCTGCTTCACGTCCGGCCATTCTTCGTCGAGAATGCTGTAGTAAATGCTGTCGCGATAGCGCCCGGTCCACATCAAAGTGTGCTTGCGGAGGACCCCTTCCTCTTTGGCCCCAATCCGAAGCATTGCCTTCCGAGATGGCGAGTTGAGCACGTCGGTCTTGAGCTCGACCCGGACGCAGTGGAGCTTCTCGAACGCGTGAGACAGCATCACGTACTTCGCTTCGGTATTGATTGCGGTTCGCTGCCACGGGCGAGCTATCCACGTCCAGCCGATCTCGATCCGCCGATTGGCGGGATCGTAGTTGCCAAATCTGGTGCTGCCAATGATTCGTCCGGAGCTGCGCTCGATCGTGACGAAAGGCAGAGTGGTTTTTTCGCGCTGGAGCGCCAGCGCGGATTCCATATAGCCCCGCATTTCTTCGGGCGTCCGGATCATCACGGTAGTGAAGCGCCAGATTTCCGGATCGAGTCCGATCTCACAGAGGGCACCGTGGTGCTCGAGCGTCATCGGCTCGAGCCGCACGAAATCTCCCTCGAGTACTACGGGCTCGAGTGGCCCCGCAGCCCGACTCACCTACCCGCCCGCGGGAGTCGGTGAAGTCAGTGGCACCACGGGATGCTTCAGATGGAAACCCGTCGCTTCCTGGTACGCGCGCGCAACGGCGAGCGCCTTCCCTTCTTCGAAAAGCCCGGCGAGGAACGTGAGCGAGACCGGTGTGCCATCGTCACGGAATCCGTTGGGGACGATCACGGCTGGATGTCCGGTAAGGTTGGTCGCCACCAGCTGCGACAGGTTGGCGGCGTTGGTCGGAGTCACTATCACGTCGACTTTGCGCATCAAGTCGTCCCACAACAGAATGGCAACCGACCTGAGCCGATTGGCGTTCACGTAATCGACGGCGGGGATGAAGCGCGACGTGCGAAACGAATTCGGCCAATCGAACTTTCCCTGCTGTACGAGGAGCTTGTCGCGATCGGACCTCGTGAGCTCGTCGAACGAAGCCGCCGCCTCGGCGCTTAGAATCAGGCGCATCGCATCGTAAGGAAGATCCGGGAGATCGACGGGAATGAGATTGATCCCGAGCCGCTTGAAGACATCGAGCGCGGCGTCGTCGAATTTTTTGCTGCCGTGAAGCGTGCGCTTCGGATCGGCGGGGTCGGTGAGCGGGGTGTCGAACGCCGATTTCACGTATCCAATTCGCAGGGTCTTCGGCGAGAGGTTGGCATCCCAATGGAAGTCGGCCGGGATGATGGTGTTGTCCTGACCATCGGGTCCGTAGATGGCGTCGAGAACGAGGGCGCAGTCCTCGGCGCTGCGGCAGATCGGGCCGAGCTTGTCCATGGTCCACGAGAGAGCCATGGCGCCGGTGCGCGGAACTCTGCCGAAGGTGGGACGAAGTCCGGTCGTCCCGCACCGAGTGGAAGGCGATGAGATCGACCCGAGTGTCTCGCTTCCAATCGCAAAACCGACGAGACCCGCCGCTGTAGCGGAGGCAGGGCCAGCCGAAGATCCGCTCGAACCTTGATCGACCTTCCATGGATTCTTGGTCGTCGCGCCGAACCAAATGTCACCCTGGGCGAGCTCGCCCAGCGTCAGTTTGGCGACGAGCACCGCACCAGCCGCGTCGAGCCGCTGCACAACGGTGGCATCGGCATCGATTACCTGGTCCTTGAATGGTCCCGCGCCCCAGGTCGTCTTGTAGCCACGGACGGCGAGAAGATCCTTCGCGCCCCAGGGAATGCCGTGTAGCGGTCCGCGATATTTCCCGCGGCTCAACTCCGCATCCGCCGCGCGCGCCTTTTCCAAAGCCCGGTCTTCGGTCAGGCTGATTACGCATTTCAGCACGGGATCATACCTCTTGAGTCGAACGAGGTACATCTGAGTCAGCTCGACCGACGTGACGCGCTTTCGGCGCACCAGCTCGGATAACTCGGTCACCGGAAGAAACGCCAGCTCCTCCACATCCGCGCCGCGGGCTCGGGCAGGCACCTTGCTGCGCACCATTGGCCGGTGCATGGGCGCGGGGATTTTCTTACCCGGTGGTCGTGGATCGAAAACGATTGCGGGGCTCACGGAATTGGCCAGCGGGACCTTGTGCAGAGCCTCGATGCGCTGCTCCTGTTGCTTCAGGCCGTCAAGCATCAGTTCACGCTCAGCAGGGTCGAAGTGGAGCCCCGCAACTTCCTCCGCGCTCGCGATCGTCTCGACCGTGATTTCCGCGCCGGCGGCCAGCTTCGCCCAGAGCACTCCGGGAAACAGCGTCGAGCTGAGACCAGCTCCCGCGAAATATCCCATGAACGAACGGCGGTCGAATGTCGTGCTCATGCCGGTCAATTCCTCCGTGTGTTCCTCGACCCCTTATCTAACGCGCGGAATGGCGCGCGCTAGATCTGCGACTTACTGAACGCCGGCTGTCCGTCGAACTCCTGGAGCTTTTCGATGTGCATCCACCGATACCGATTTCCAATGGCCGCCAGCAAAGCCAGAATGTCGGCGTCCGAGGGCTCGGAGCCGGAATTGCGCGGCACGAACCGGCAGCGAAAGTGGTCAACGAGCGACACTCGTCGATCACTGGACGGAAATACCATCGCTCCCCGATTCGTAATCATCTCCAGACGCAGCGACGACGTGCTCGCGAGCTTGTCGAGACTCGTCGCCAGCGGCTTCGGCTCGAGGTCAGATTCCACATAGATGTCGACGCCGCTGACGCGACGGCTCTTTGCCGTGACGATGTTCACCCCGAGCTGCGCCTTGGGAAGCTCCACCGTTTTGTAATCGCGAGGAGGACTGACCTTCGAGCGGTTGCCCAGATTCGAGATCACCGCTTTGGTAAAATCCGTGGTCGATGCAGGATTCTGTACTCCCATCATGTCGCTGGTCCGGATTCCGCTCTCCAGCGTCACGAGCACCGCCTGTTCGACGTCGTTCGCGGCTTTGCCTTCTCCAATGTGCCGCAGCATCATCGCCGCGCTCAGCACGAGTGCCGTAGGGTTTGCCTTGTTCTTGCCGGCGATGTCCGGCGCCGAGCCGTGCACCGCCTCGAAAATCGAAACGTCGTTGCCGATGTTCGCAGACGGGGCGAAGCCTAGTCCTCCGGTCAGGCCGGAAGTGAGATCGCTCAGGATGTCGCCGTTCATGTTCGTCGTCACGATCACGTCGAACTGCTCGGGCCGCATCGCAAGCTGGTGCGCGCAGTTGTCGATGAGGATGTGCTTGGATACGATCGATGGGTACTGAGGAGCGAACTCCTCGAAGGTCCGCTGAAGGAGGCCTTCGGTGAGCTTCATGATGTTCGACTTCGTAGCGCAGTGAACGCTCTCGCGTTCTTCGGCGATGGCAAACGCGAACGCCAGCTTGACGATCTTTTCACAACCCTCGCGCGAAATGAGCTTGAGGCCCTCCGCCACGCCGGGAGTCTGCATGTACTCGATCCCGGCGTACAGGTCTTCGATGTTTTCGCGGACGATGACGATGTCGAGCTTGCGGCCGGTGAATGCTGTTTGGACTCCCGGTAGCTCGCGCACGGGGCGGATGTTGCCGTACGTCTCGAAGAGGGTGCGGAGGGTGACGTTCGCGCTCCTGCCACCGTATCCGAGGGGAGTCTCGAGTGGTCCCTTGAGCACGACGCGAGTGCGCTCGATCGACTCTATCGTCTCTTTGGGAATTCCGGTGACGATTCCTTTCTGGAAGGCGCGCGCGCCCGCCTCGCAATTCTCGAATTCAACGGGAACGCCCGTCGCTTTTATGATCGCCAGTGCGGCGTCAACAACCTCCGGCCCGATACCATCGCCAGGGAGTATGGTTATCTTTCGTTTTGAAGCTGTCATCAGAGGAAGTTAGTCCCTCTGCGAAGTCGTTTCTACCGCGCGCGTAGCTCAGTTGGATAGAGCGTCGGCCTCCGGAGCCGAAGGTCGTGGGTTCGAGTCCCGCCGCGCGCATTTTCGTCCTTTAGTTTGTGGTCGTGTGGATTCGGGATCACTGCGCCCGGTCAGTCGGGAGGACGTCCTCTTCAGCAGCTAGCTCGCTTACACGCATCGAGCCTCATCTATGTGGGAGAGGCGGGGTGTCCTCGTAGCGGCTTTGCAAAGCGAGCGCGAGGAGGAGACCCGCGACCGAGCGGAGCGAGGGAGCGTAGTGAGGGGCTCCGACCAAGCGAGCGTAGCCGCGAAGAGGATACCCCGCCTCGACCCAAACAGAGAATCTGCGGCAACGCACAAGCTGAAGGCTATGCGGACTTGAGCGCCTGGCCGACCTGAGTCAGTGATTGGCGCGCGTCGCCGAACAACATCCGGGTCTTCTCGTGATAGAAGAGCGCGTTGTCGATTCCCGCGAAGCCGTGGCCCATGCTGCGCTTGAGGACGATGATGTTG
>JBBQWD010000137.1:0-4703 GCA_038210945.1 Gemmatimonadales bacterium | reverse complement strand
CATCTCTCGCCAGTGCGCCGCGCCAACTTTGTGCCGCTGCCAATGCATCGCAAGGGTGCGCGGGCCCAGCACTTGTACGCGGTACATCCCAACATTCCTGATGCCGCGCTTGGGATCCTTCGAGATGACCATCGGCAGCGTGATGTAGGGCCCGCCATCTTCGGGCCAGCAAGTGATGATCGGCAGCTTCGAAAGGTCCACGTCATCGCCTTTCAGCACGATCTCCTGGCACGGGGGCTTCCCGCTCCGGATGCGCGGCGGAAACTTCCCGATCTCGAGGAGCCGAGGGAGCATGGAGAGCTTACCAACGATGCCCTCGGGCACCTTGAGATCGAGCATCTCGGTTATCCGCGCGCCGACCTCATCGAGATCATCCACGCCGAGCGCGAGCGACATCCGCCGCATCGACCCGAAGAGGTTGATGACGACGGGATACGGAGATCGCTCGCCACTGTCGAGAATGACGTTTTCGAAGAACAGCGCCTTTCCGCCGCCTGGCTGTTTCATTACCCGATCGGCGATCTCGCACAGCTCGAGACGCGCTTTCACTGGCTCAGTGATCCGCGCGAGCTCGCCAGCGCGATCGATGGCGGAGAGAAACTGTGAAATGTTGTCGAGGCTCACTTTCTTCCTGATGTGGGACGCTCGCCGACGTGGATCGCGGCGACGCCAAACGACAGACAGGACCACCGGACTTTGGCGAAGCCCGCCGCCTCCATCCGTCGAGCCAATTCTTCCTCGACGGGAAAATTCGCGACCGACCGTGGCAAGTACTGATACGCAGTGCGATGTCCGCTGATCAACCCGCCAATAAGCGGCAGGACGCGGTGGAAGTAGAACTGGTACAGCGCGCGCAGCACCCGGATTCGCGGAGTCGAGAATTCCAGAATCACGAAACGACCACCGGGTACGAGAACTCTGAATGCTTCCCGGAGCGATTCGTCGAGCCCCGCGACGTTTCTGATTCCGAACGCCACGATCACGCCCGCGAGCTGACCCGACGCGATGGGCAGCTGCACCGCATCCGCGACCACTGGAGCAATCCCGGATCCCTTTATCTTCCCCGTCCCCGCCCTGAGCATCGGCTCGGCGAAGTCAGCGCCGATCACCATGCCGCGAAAGCCGGCAAGCCGCGAAATCTCGGCGGCCACATCCATGGTCCCGGCGCACAGATCCAAGTACCGTCCCGTCTGATCCCGCTCCACACCCAGTGTCGCAATCGCCTTTCGGCGCCAGCGCCTGTCGATGTTGAGGCTGAGGACGTGATTGAGGAGGTCGTAGCGGGGAGCGATCTCGGAGAAGATCCGCTTTACGTATTCGCGCTTCTCGGCGCCACCGGCAGCGGCGGCACTGGCGGTCGCGCTGTCTATGTCGGTGGCCAGCATCATCCGAAAGTTGCCGGGCAACACTGCGCGGGGCAAGCTATCTTACCCGCGCTTGCCTCTCATGACGCCCAAGTCCTACACCGACGTTTCCGACCAGCAGGTGGTCGTCTTCGCCCAGGAAGGGCGCGAGGACGCCTATCGCGAGCTGATTAAACGATATGAGCGACCCGTGTTCTCGCTCATATTCCGCATGGTGCGCGACAAGGAGACCTCCGAGGACCTCGCGCAGGAGACCTTCATCAAGGTCCTCAACAACATCGATCGCTACCGGCCCGAGTTCAAATTCTCGAGCTGGCTGTTCAAGATCGCGAACAACATCACGATCGATCACCTGCGTCGGCGGCAGCTGGATACCATAAGTATCGAGGGTGCGCCCGACGCCATCACGGCCGAGAGAGCGCGAGCGACCGCGGTGACGGTGACGAGCGGAGGAGAATCGCCGCTCGAAGAGCTCGAATCGCGAGAGCTCGGCGCGGCGATCGAAAAAGCGATCGCCAGACTTCGTCCCGAGTACCGTGCGTGCATCATCCTCCGCCACGTGGAGGACTACTCCTACGACGAAATCGCCGAAATAGTGAAGCTCCCTCTAGGCACGGTGAAGACGTACATCCACCGGGCGCGGCAGGAGCTCAGGGAATACCTGGAAGGGGTCAGATGACCCCCTGTTTTTGCAGGCAAGAAACTTCGTAAATAGCTGAAACTTCCACCATTTCGGCCCCGTAGTTCAACACGTGAGGAACCCATGATCGAGCACGATTTCGACGAAGAATTCGTCCCCATAGCCGCCGAGCTGCAGCGACTGCCCTACCTGTCGCCCTCTCGGGACTTTGCCGATCGCGTCATAGCCGGAATCGACCGACTGCATTCCGCCAGGGACGCAAAGTCAATAGTCGCCTCCAGGCAGCACCTGGAGCTGCACCAGGGTGGACAGCAGGCGGTCGTCCCGCGCCGGCGCATGGGTGTCATGAGGGCGACAGGAAGGGCGACTGCTGGCGTCGCCCTGATCGCGGCTGCCGCGTTCATGTTCTTCGAGGTCGACGTCCTCACGGCGATCCTCGCTGCCGCCACGACCCAGTACGCCTTCGCGATTGCAGCGGTGGGCGCGCAGGTCGGCTCACTGGTTCTTGGCCCTGAGACCATCGCCTACCTCCAGGCGGGCGCCGTCCAGTCCGTCCTTCTTTACATGACACTCGCGGTCGGACTGTTCGGTGGCTACGGCGCCATTCGCACGGCGGCCCACATTGCCAAACGCAAGGCAGCCTGATGAAAACGATCCTGCTCGGAGCGCTTTGTATTGCCGCTGTTTCCGCGCAGGATGCGTACGCCCAGCACGGCCTCAGGAAGTACGCCCAGGTGCAAACCGGTGACATGATCGTTCCGGCTGGAACGACGACCTCCGGATCGGTGATGGTGATTCGGGGAAATCTCGACGTCTATGGCAACGTGGACGGCGCCGCGACGGCGATTCTTGGCGACGTGATCGTGCACGATGGCGGTCGCGTGCGCGGTGGCGCGGTCGCTCTCATGGGCCACGTGCGCAACGAAGGCGGGTCCATCCTCGGTGTCATCAAGGATGTCGGCACGACACACAACCGATCCACCGTCAGCTTTGGCGGACGGCCGCGGACGACGATTGGATCGCTGGTTTCCGCCCTTATCTGGCTCGTGGTGCTGCTCCTCATCGGGACGTTCGTCCTGTTTTTCATGGGCGACTATTTCAAGCGCACCGTCGAAGTCGTCACGAACGAGACAGGCCGTTCGCTCCTCACCGGCGTGCTCTCGGGGCTCGCGACCGTGCCCGCCGTGGTCGCGCTCTGCATCGCGATGGCGATCACGATCATTGGAATCTTCCTGATCCCGATCGGGGTCGCGGCCTTCATGATCGCGGTCTCGGGCATCGCGATCCTTGGATTCCTGGCGGTCGCGCACGTCGCCGGAATCGCGATCTCCCGTAAGTCGGCGAGTGAGACGCCGGGCGGCGAGGAGCTTCAGTATCTCTTCACCGGGGTACTCGCGTTCAGCGCGCTCTGGATAATCGCCGCCGCTTTCACCTGGTTCCCGATTCTGGGCGCGCTACTGCGCGTGCTGGCTTTCTCGGTGACCTTCGTCGCGGTCGCGACGGGATTCGGCGCGGTGATCCTCTCCTGGTGGCGCTCCAGACACAAAGAGAACGCGGTAGCGGTCTAGCTAGCGGACCACGGCTTCCCTGAGGGGAAGCATCCCGGCCAACTTTCCAGCAAGATCGGTCATTGCCTGGGCAGCGGGCGTCTCGGGCTCGCTGACGACGATCGGCTCACCACGATCCCCGCCGGACAGCACCGCCGGAAAGAACGGGACCTCCGCCAACAGCGGCACTTGCAGTTCGTCGGCGAGGTTCTTACCCCCGCCTTCGCCGAAAATCCGGTGCTTGTTCTGACAATGCGGGCAGATGAAGTAGCTCATGTTCTCGACGATGCCAAGCACGGGCACCGCAACCCGCTCGAACATCTTGGCGCCGCGAAGCGCATCGCCGGACGCGACTTCCTGCGGGGTGGTGACGATGATCGCGCCGTGGACCATCGTCGCCTGCACCAGCGAAAGCTGCGCGTCGCCCGTGCCGGGTGGCATGTCGACGAGGAAGTAGTCGAGCTCGCCCCACTGCACGTCACGCAGGAACTGGGTGATGATCTTCATGATGATCGGCCCACGCCAGATCGCCGGCTGGTCGCGCTCGATCATGAATCCGAGGCTCATGATTTTTACGCCGTATGCCTGTAGCGGGATGATCTTCTCGTTCTCGACGGGCGGTTGAGCATTGACGCCCATCATGCGCGGGATGTTCGGACCGTAGATGTCGGCGTCCATGAGACCGACGCGCGCCCCTTGCTTCGCCAGCGCGATCGCGAGATTGGAAGCAACCGTCGACTTGCCGACGCCACCCTTCCCGCTCGAGATCGCGATGATGTTGCCGAGGTGCGGGTACGCGATTGGTGTGGGTGCGGGGACCGCAGCTCGCTGCGACTGTGGCTCCTGTCCCATCACCGGAAGGGTGCGAGAGGCCGCTGGCTTCGGCGCGACAGGCGCGGATCCGGACGCACTCCTGGCAGGGTCTCTCGACTGCTTCGCGCTCGCCTGCGAGGCGTCTTTCACGTCGACGCGGACGTCAGTCACTCCAGGAATCTGCTGCAGACTCTGTCTGACTTCGCGCACGACGCTCGCGTCATCATCAGCGCTGAGGAATAGCGTCAGCCTCACGCGTCCTTCGGTCGTGGTTGCGATATCGCTGATCATGTCCGCGTCGAGCACGTTGGTGCCGACGCGGTTATTGCGGATGCGCGA
>JBBQWD010000136.1:0-4711 GCA_038210945.1 Gemmatimonadales bacterium | reverse complement strand
GCTCGCCGCTGCCGCGAGGATCTCTTCGTCGCCGGACCTGTGCTCTGTGGGCGAATCGGTGAAATCGCTCAGAATCGCGAATTGCAGATTGGGATCGCGATTGGCGAGATACTGCACCTCGAGGTGCTCGAGCGCTTCCTCAACTCCATGCACGCTCGACAGCAGCGTCGGCACCACCACCGCTGTCATGTATTCCTCGGGAATTCCGTCGTCGCGCAGCTCGAGCTTCGACATCAGACGCGGCGGCATCAGCAGTGTGATCATCTGGTTGATGATGCTGATGCCGATCTCGCTCGCGGGTATGAGCGATATCAGCGTGACGATGACTTGTATCGTTGCGGGTGCGCTCTCGATCGCTTCCAGCATTGTGGCGAGCGCACCGGTCGTGAAGAGGATTATCCCGCCGAAGTACAGCGTGTTCGGATGCCGCTGTATCCAGCGATACAGCCATTCGCCCGGTGGCGGAGTGTAGCCGACCTTCTCCTCGAGAACCGTGCGGCCCTTCTCGACCAGGAAGTAGCCGACGTGTGCGTGCCTCGCATCGGTGGGGTCGGCGAGCTTCGCCAGCGCGAGAACTTCGCTGGCGATTTCTTCTTCCGGCCGCTTGACGCGCTTCGCTATGTGCTCGACAATGTGGCGATAGTGGTCGCGCGTTCCAAACGTCATCGATGGATAGTGGCCGCTCGGATCCTGCCGCAGGAGTTTTTCTGTCGCGCTCTGCGATTCGACGAAATCCTTCCAATCCAGGCGTGAGATGGTGCGTAGACTTGTGATGCTGTTCGCGACCGTGACCTGCGTCAGCGCCACTCTCCGATTCGAGCGCGTTGCGGCTTCTTCGGCGCTCGGTCCATCTTCGGCGATCCATTGCTCCAGCCAGATCAGCGGCGTGAAGTTCGTCTGGTACGACCTGACCTGTTGGAGAAACCTCGCGACCCAGGTCGGCGTGAACGGCGGATGGTTGTCTACGAATGAAGTGAGCGCCTTCGCTAGTGCTTGTTGAGATTCTTCGCTGGCCTCACGCAGCGCGGTGGCGGCTCGGTCAGCCGATTCCACTTCCTGAAGTCGCGCTGCGACGCGTAGCGCCATCCGCCGGATGTTCTCGACTAGACCTAATCGGAGCATCGTAGGAATCGCCCACAGCTCGCCCATGCGAAGCGCCGTGACCGTTTGGTACTCGCGCACGAACAGCGTGATGTTGTCGAGGTCGAGGTGGCCCTCGGTGTGCGCAATCAGCTCGATGGCTACTTCGTAGGCGCGTGGGTATCCCGCCAGCGACCCGGTGGCAAGCTTGGGAAGCTCCTCGTAGTAGCCCTTCGGAAGATTTGTCCGGATCTCCCGAATGTGTTCCTGAACGATGTAGAAGTTGTCGAGAAGCCAGTCGCCCGCGGGGCTGATGTCGAGCCCTCGCTCGGCGCCGGTGTTCAGCTCGTGATAGACCCGATCGAGGACGTTCCTCGTGTCCTCGAGCCGGAGCAGCAGCGGACCGGACCCCCGCTGCTTTTGCGCCGGCAGGAGGTGATGGCCGCGCGCGACCGCCCGCGCTCTCTCGCCAAGTCGTTCGGCACCCAGCACTTCGCCGCGAATGGGACCGACGAGTTCTTCGCCGGTGCCATCTCGCGAACGGCCGAACAATCGACTCAGGATTTTTGGAGGAGCCTTGGGCGGGATTGCTGTTGCCACGTCACTTACTCAACGCCAGAGATGTGCCGCTCTCGACTGGGGTACGCCCCGCAAAATATCCTGATTCCGCTATTCGGCGTAATACGCCTGAATGGAGAGAGTCACCAGGCGCTGTCGAATACGTTCGTACTGATCCGCGCTCTGCGGTCGCAGTGACTCGGCGAGAGAGTTCCAAAGCTGCTTGAAAGAGACGATCAGCTCCTCGGGTGGAATGCTTTGCTTGCGCGCTTCCTGCGCGACTCTTCGGAGGAGAGCGACAAGTTCCGGCGTGGGTTCGTCGGGCTTTTTTAGTTGCTCGGTAAGCGCCGTCCGTAAATCCTTCATCGTGCTTTCCGAGAGTGGGCTCACGTGCAGTTGAGCAAATAGTTCTACCGACCCTCTGACTGGTGGCGAAGAGGGTGGACATCTGTTCCCACAATATCTAGGGGTGTCCACCGATCCGCCAGAGAACCCCCCATAGGTCCGTAAGTTGCCGACTAGGTTCGTCTTTTTCTCGGACGGTGGTAGTGGGGACGGTGCTGATCCTCGCGCGCGAAGAGGTCGTCGCGGCGCTGTTGGGTATGATGGTAGAGCTTCGTGGATTGCAGCCGAGATTTCTCGGACCGGCGGAGGTCGCGGAAGAGGCAATTCTCCGGGACAAACCCGGGACCGTGATTATTGACTGCGATCATCCCGATTGTCGGGACCCGCTCGTGGAAGCGATCGTGCGGGCAGGATCAGTTCCTATCCTGTTCAGCCCCTTCCGAATGCAGGCCGGAGTGCGGTCAGTCGCTGCTCGTCACGCGATCAAGTCTTTTACTCTCCCGACTGACGCGGACACCTTCGGACGGATGCTCGACAGCTGATCTTCTATTCCTTCTTGTCTGCGGATTGTTTGTCGTCCGGCTTGGGGATGAACGCCGCATCCTTTTCGCTTTCCTTCAGGTGCTTCTTGTCCATCTCGTGTATATGCTCGTCGTCAGTTCGAAACTTCTGATCGGTCGCGTTAGCCCTTTTCTGGTGCTCCTGGTTGCTACCCATCTCTTCCTCTCGGTGTGTGCGTGCCAGCGAGTGGTACACGAACCGTGCCCAGATGAGATATAGGGAATTTCCGCTTCGTTAACGGAAGCGAATTCCCCCATTCAGTCGAAACAGCGTCGCATCCGATGGGACTGAATAGATCTGGGCGCCGACATCAAGTATTCGACGAAAAACTGCCGTAACACCGCCAAAGACCGACGCGCGTACTAGAGGGTTTTCGAGCTCTACCTGAGTCGCGTCGAGGTTTCCATTCAGGTCGGTGAACCCGACCTGGAAATGGGGATCTATTCTGTTGGCTCCGGCACCCGCGTAAAAGGAGATCCCTCCTGTCCCGGGTGCAAACCCCGCCGCTATCTCGCCGCCGAACATGTCTGGATGAAAGGTGTCCTTCGACGGGCTGGTTCCGTAACATGGGCTCAAAGGCGCGCTTTGCTGCAGCGAAGATCGCGGACACGTTATCCCTCCCTTCACGTTTCCAAACGTGCCGTGCAGTCGCAGCATGAGAGTCGTTCCATTCGAGACGGGACTGAAGGCAAGATGGCGGGCATGTGAGATTCCGAAGCTGAAGAGATTGGGCTTCGCGCGGGCAATTGTCACCGGCGGGAGGTACGCCGCCTCCAGTGCAAATCCGAACGGAACACCGATCGTGATCCTCGGCCTCCCGAACACCGGTGACAGTGAAGTCTTCTCACTTTTTTGCGTGAAGCACGCGCCTGTCTGCTCGATCGCGGCATCCGGTTTGGGTATGTATTCGCCCTCAGCGCCGACTCTAAAGCTGCCCGGTGCCATTTCCTCGGGAGCGGTGGCCATGGAAAAAACAATTGGCGCGGTGTAGAAGGCGAGAAGCTTTCCTTCATTGCTGTCTGTTTTTACTCTGCACTGCGCCCGTGCCTGATGCTGTGCGACGAGCAGTGTTGCTGCGACGACCAGACCTAGACGCATCGTTGCTCCCGTTGTAGCCGAATTCAGTGAGGAGGCTAAAGTAGGACCGTGATTCCCGTCACGCGATCATGAGTCGGCAAGCGCAGGAATCCCGGGTGTCGGCGGATGATTCTGACAGGCGACGGTTCAAGCAGCCGTTGCCGCCTGAGCAGAAAAGGCTCATTGGGAGATAACTCTGCGCGCGTAAGTGCGCTGCATGCATTCGGAATAAAATGCCGGATGTTCTCGATATGCGCCCCACTTGGCATTGACCTGCGTCATCGCTCGGTCGTAAGCCGTGAAGAGCCTCGTCTTTTCCCTCATTTGATCGTTGGACCGGTTGGGGGCACGTGACGCCAGGGCGTATCCGGTGTAGTACACGACGTTCCATTTGTGCTTCCGGCGTGAATCAGCGACGAGGAGACCCGCCATTCGATGGTCGAGATGATCGTGCGGGTTCGACACCACGCTCGGATCGCTGGTGTGGACTGTGATGATTCTGTTCGCCGAGCTCTCACTAATCAGCTCACCCACGGTGTTTGTCAGGTCCGCCCAGCTTTCGTAGTCGGTGCTCCCGTCCACGGGCGAGATGGGTGCTATGCGGCCGCTACGCAGCTTGCGTAGGCTTTGGTAGGAATGCCCAGCGAATCCTGCCCCATTTCGGCGACCATCCGGCAAGCGAAGAAAGTAGGATGCTGTGTTGAGAATCGTGCATCTTCGCATGGCATGTCTTAGCGTGTTTGCCGTCGAACAATGGTTACGGGCCGAATCGGTAGCTGCCAACCCAATTGCAACACGCGTGGACTCGAGCGCGCCCCGTTCCCGTGTTGCCCAATAAAGGGTGTCTCGCCCATCGTCCCCGGCGGTGAGATAGATAAAGATGACTGGCTTCCCGCCTCTGATCTGTCGTGCGATGACGTCGCCCATGAAGAGTTGCCAATCGTCCTGGTGCGCGACCACGACGACATCCACGGGTGAGTTCGATAGATAACTAATCCCTCCCGGAGGCAGCTGGGCTCCGGTACTGCCCGAGACCACTGCGGCAAGCAACACTCCCAGCCCGCACAGAATGGTGGTGCTCTGCAAGATC
>JBBQWD010000135.1:0-4767 GCA_038210945.1 Gemmatimonadales bacterium | reverse complement strand
GGAGAAGGTTAGCGAGAAATCCTTTGTGGCCGGCCTCGGGGTGCCCCTGACCCGCGATCGTGCAAGCTTCGACTTCGCCGTGCAGCGCGCGAACCGAACCGCTGGCGCCGGAGTCAAGGAGACCGGATACATCCTGAGCTTCGGTCTGAGAGTGTCCCCCTGATATGGCGGATCCGGGCAAAGCCGAGCCCGAAGTCATACTCGTCGCTGACGATATCCCCGCCAACGTCGAGCTCCTACTCGATCAGCTCAATAGCCTCGGCTACGACACGATCACCGCGGTAGACGGCCCTTCGGCGGTTGCCGCGGCGTTTGAGCATCAACCTGATCTCTGCATTCTGGATGTCTCGATGCCGGCGGGCGACCTCGGTGTCGACGACCGGTCGACCGGGTTTGAGGTGTGCCGGAGAATCAAGCGCGACCCGCGCACTTCGCGGATCCCCGTGATTTTCGTGACCGCTCTCAATGACACCAGCGACAGAGTACGCGGCATCGAGGCGGGTGGGGATGATTTCCTCACCAAGCCGCACAACCGTCTCGTCCTCGGCGCGCGAGTACGCAGTCTGCTCAAGCTCAAAGCCGCGACCGACGCGCTCGAGGACAGTCTCCGCAAGCTGCGCGAGCTCGAGAAGGTACGCGACGATCTGATGAAGATGATCGTGCACGATCTCAAGACGCCGCTCACATCGGTGCTCGCGACGCTCGAAATGCTCTCCGATGGTGATTTCGGACAAGTCACGACGACGCAGAAGGGAGCGATCGGGGACGCGGAGACGAAGTCCGAAGATCTGCTCGGGTTGATCGACGACATTCTCGAGGTGGCGAGAATCGAGGAGGCAAACATCTCGCTGACGCTCGCGCCGATGGCCCCCGGCGCATTGCTCGCCGAGCTCGTTCACGAATGGGGTCACCGCTTCCAGCAGGCGGGGGCGACGGCGTCGGTGTCGGTTGCCGACGACGCACCGATTTTTAGCGGGGACAAAGGGCTGGTCAAGCGCGTCTTCTCGAATCTGATTCAGAACGCGGTGACGCACTCGTCGCATCCGGTTCACCTCGAGCTCAGCGCGCGTCGCGCTGGACAGGGGGTGCTGTTCACGGTAAGCGACAACGGGCCGGGAATCCCGTCGGAGTATCACGATCTGATCTTCCGGAAATTCGGCCAGGTCGAGATGCCGCGCTCTCCGCGCACGCGCAGCTCCGGACTCGGGTTGACATTCTGCAAGCTTGTCGTCGAGCGACATGGTGGGCGAATCTGGGTCAAGAGCGCCGAAGGGAAGGGGAGCTCGTTCTATATCGAGCTCCCATCGGATCCGACGCTGATCGAGGGCCAGTCCGCTGGAGCCGCCGCAGCGACGACGGGCTGGGGCTCGAACCGATGAGCGAAGGTTATGTTATTCCAATGCTTCAGTCTCCGCGTCCCACGGTCTACGTCGAAACCTACGGCTGCCAGATGAACGTCAGTGATACCGAGCTCATGCTCGGGAAACTGGCTGAATCGGGCTACGAAGAGGTTGCGGAACCGGACAACGCGGATGTCATCCTCATCAATACCTGCGCGATTCGTGAACACGCCGAACAGCGGGTGATCGGGCGACTCGGCGAAATGAAGAGCAGGATGAAGCGCGACGCCGTGGTCGGGGTGACGGGATGTATGGCGCAGCGGCTCGGATCGCAGCTGCTCGATCGCGTGAAGCACGTGAGCCTGGTGATCGGCCCCGATGGGTACCGCGATCTCCCGGCGCTCATCGAGAGCGCGCGCTCGGGAATCCGGAGCACAGCGACCGACTTCGATCTGGAAGAGCACTACGAGGATTTCACGCCCCGCCGGTTCGACGGAGTGAAAGCGTGGATACCCGTGCAGCGCGGGTGCGACTACAAATGCACGTACTGCATCGTCCCAACCACGCGCGGTCCCGAAAGAAGTCGCCAGCTCGCTGAAGTCATTCGCGAGACCGAAGCGGTGGTTGCGTCGGGGATCTCCGAGATTGTTCTCCTCGGGCAAACCGTGAATTCATACTTCGACGGCGCGCACGATTTCGCGGATCTGCTGCGCGCCGTTGGAAGCATGCCCGGCGTGAGGAGACTCCGCTTCACGAGCCCGCATCCGAACGATTTCAGTGAGCGCGTGATTCGCGCGATGGTCGAGACCGAGAGCGTCTGCGAGCACGTGCATCTTCCGATGCAGTCGGGCTCTACCCGCACTCTCAAGCGGATGCTACGTCGCTACACGCGTGAAGGCTACCTGGAGTGCGTGGACGAGCTGCGCGCGGCGATTACGAACGTGTCATTGACGACGGACGTCATCGTCGGTTTTCCGGGAGAGACGGAGGAAGATTTCGAAGAGACGCTCTCTGTCGTTCGCGCTGTGGGTTTCGACGACGCCTACACATTCAAGTTCTCTCCGCGAGACGGCACGCCGGCAACGCGTTTTCCCTCGAGCGAGACGGTGTCGGACGAGATCGCAGGCGAGAGGCTGGCGCGTCTCATCGCGACAGTTCGGTCGGGAACGCGGGAGCGCAACTTGAAGCTTCTCGGGGAGAGACGGGAAGTGCTCGTCGAGAAGGCAGCGCGCAGGGGCGGTCTTCTCCAGTCGCGTAGCCGCGATTTCAGGGTGGTGATGATTCCCGGCGATGCTTCGCTGATCGGGAAGTATCTCACCGTCGAGCTCACTGGAACCACCGGCTCGACCTTCATCGGAAAGACCGTGGGGCAGCGCGCGGCACTCCCCCTCGCCGTGTAACGCGCCACCCGCACGGTTCGATTGCGCGATCACCTGAATGATTGTGCAAAGGTGTCGATGAGGTACTAGCCTCCCGCGTCGGGCAACCAGGAGCGAGGCTGCCACTCATCACCGCTACATATCTGGTCTTCATGGGCGGCCTGCTCGTGGGGTTCGGCGGGTTTGCGTGGGTCGGGCTCACAGTCGCGTCGGTATTGGTCCCGTACGCCCTGCGGCGCGCGCGAGACGAGCGAACCGGACTTCTTCTGATGTTCTCGGCTGCAGCGATCATTGGTGCGTCGAGCCCTGCGAGCCCGCGCGCGACAGCGCACGGTTTCGCGGCTCGCACGCCAGCCGGCACGTTGGAGAGCATCCGCGCGCGCGCCGCGCGGTCAATCGACCGCACTTTCGGGGATGATGCTCCTCTCGCGAGGGCGCTGCTCATTGCGGATCAGCGCCAAATTCCGACTGAGATGCGAGACCGTTACGCGGCGGCGGGCCTCATACACATGCTGTCCATCTCCGGGTTGCACGTCGCTGTGATAGCGGCGGCGATGGAGCTTCTCTTTCAGGTCGCCAGGATGCCGCGTCGGGTGGCACTGCTTGGCGCCTTCGTGGCGACCGGGCTCTACGTGATGGTGATCGGAGCGCCTCCGCCAGCGCTGAGGTCCGCGACGATGCTCGGTGTGACGATGGTTTCGCGGCTCGCCCAGCGTCCGACGTCGCCGTGGGCAGCGTGGGCAATCGGCGCGTTTGTCCCGCTTTTGGTTCCCCGCACAGCGCTCGACGTCGGCTACCAGCTCAGCGTTCTTGGCATGTGCGCGCTCGTGGCGGCCGGCTCGTTGTGGCGCCGGCATCTCGACAAACGCGTCGACGGCTGGAAGGGAAAAGTGTCGAGAGATCTCCTGACTTCGCTCGTGGCCTGCGCAGTGACGGCGCCGCTGGTGGCGTGGGTGTTCGGACGGCTCAGCATCATCGCGCCGCTCTCCAACCTGATCGCTGCGCCCATAGTCACGCTCGCTCAACCGGTACTGTTTCTGGCGCTGCTGCTTGCACCGCTCGGAGGGATCGCTGAATTCTTTGCGCAAGCAGTCCATCCGCTCCTCTTCGCGTTCGACTGGATTGCATGGTCGGCCGCGTCAGTGCCCGGTGCAGCCGTTACGGTGACAACCACGATTCCAGTAGCTTTTCTCGGCGCGCTCGCGGCGTGTACTCTCGTAGTCGCGTGTGTGAGCCGCTTTCCGTCGCGGCCGGCAATTGTTGGGGTTGCTTGCCTCGGGTTGATGACGGTTGTTCCAGCGATCCCATTCGCGCGCAGTGGCGCGGTCGAGCTTCATGTGCTCGACGTGGGTCAGGGTGATGCAGTTCTACTCCGCACCGACGCCGGTCGATGGGTTCTCTTCGACGCCGGCCCCGCATGGCGCGGTGGTGATGCGGGTCGCAGCACAGTTCTTCCCTACATCCTCCGACGCGGCGGCACGCTGGAGGCCTTCGTGCTGTCGCATCCGCACACGGATCACGTCGGTGGCGCGGCGAGCGTGCTTACTGCGATGCGTCCGCGCGTCTACTGGGATGCGGCGTTCGCGGGCGGGTCTGACGCGTATAGTCTGTCGCTTACAGCGGCGCGGAATCAGGGAATCGAATGGCACCGCGTGCATCCAGGTGACTCCGTCCTCATCGACGGCGTGAGCCTCACGTTTCTGGCGCCCGATTCAGCCTGGACCGTTGGCCTCAAAGATCCGAACCTCGCAAGCACAATCGCCATCGCGCGCTTTGGGCTGGTGCGGTTTCTGCTTGTTGGAGACGCCGAAAGGGCAGAAGAGGACTGGCTCCTCGAGCACCATCGGCATGAGCTGCGCGCCGATGTTCTGAAAGTCGGTCATCACGGAAGCGCTACCAGCAGCAGCGATGCGTTTCTGGCCGCTGTTCATCCGGATGTGGCGATCATTTCGGTTGGCGCCGGTAACAAGTATGGACACCCAAGTCTCGATGTCCTGCGCGCCCTGTCACAGTTTGGCGCCCAGGTGCTCCGCACCGACGAAGCAGGA
>JBBQWD010000134.1:0-4804 GCA_038210945.1 Gemmatimonadales bacterium | reverse complement strand
GACGTGTCGGTGAGCGCGGTCGCCGCGGCCGCGATCTCACCGATGTTCTTGCTTTGTTCTTCGTTCGAGACCGCAACGTGCTGCATCGCGCGCGAGAACGCGGCAGTGCCCTGGGACAGGCTCGCGAGCCGCTGATTCATCGCCGTGATGAGCTCGCTCGATTCCTTGACGCCCGCCTCGATTTGCTTGCTCAGATCCTCACCCTCGACAGTTCCTTCCTCGACTTTCGCGAGGGACTGCCGTCCCGCACGCGTCGACTCGAGAACCTGCTCGACCGTCGCAACCGTGCGAGCCGTCGATTCGCGCGAGTGGGTGACGCTCTCCAGCATCTCCTGCACCAGAGAAGTCGTGCGCTGGGCGGCCTCGGCGGAGCTGCTCGCGAGACGTCTTACCTCGGTAGCGACCACCGCGAAGCCGTGACCGTGCTCGCCCGCGCGCGCCGCTTCGAGCGCGGCGTTCAAGGCGAGCAGCTTCGATTGACGCGAGATCTTCTGGACGAGGATCAGGAATGCCTGGATCTCGTCCGCTGCTGCTGAAAGGGCGTCGATTCCCTCGGCGCTCTCGAGCGCGTCGGAAGCAAGCTCCTGAAGTGAGTTGGTGCTGCGCTCGAGGCGTGTGCGGTTGTCGCGCGCCAGTTGCCGAAGGGCCTGGTCTCTCTTCAATCCTTCAGCGGTGGCCGCGCGAAGATTCGTGAGGATCTCGACGAGCTGCGCTGCTTCCGCCGTCAGCTCGTTGATCGTGCGCTCGCGCGTAACCGCGTCCTGGCTGAGCACCGTCGAAGTCGCGGCGCCTTCACGCGCCGACGCAGCTACACTCTGCGAGGCAAGACTGATCTGCGAAACGAGCTCGCTGTTGTCGTCCGCGGAGCTTTGCATCTGGCCGGCTACTTCTCTCAGGTGGGACAACATCGATCGCGTAGAACGCGTAAGACGGTCCACGGCGGCGTTCCCCGCCGACGGCTTGTAAGCGCCCGACAGATCGCCCTTCGCGATTGCTTCGTGGACGCGCGCCAGCTCCGCAGCCGGGCCACTCACGTGCAGTCTGACGAAGATGATCGCAGCTGAGGCAGTCGTGATCAACGCCACGCCGATCCAGAGAGACGCGATGATGAGGGCGGTGTTGAATCCCGCGACGCTCTGGACGTCCTGACGCGTCTGGGGCGGGAGCAGATGATAGATCTGCCAGCAAATCGCCGCGAGTCCGACGACGAACACCAATGCGAACACGATGCTCGCGTTGATCACTCGACGCTGCAGTGCGCTGAACACCGGCTTCAGAAAGCCGGCCGAGGAGCGTGGAGAGATCGGAAGTGGTGTTGCGGTCATTTTGTTGAGCGATTGTGAAACCACTCGGCCAGCCACACGGAAAGATGAAACTCCGCGGCTGAGCCGCTACTTTGTACAGATGGACAATTCGGCAACACGAAACGACCCATTCCCTTCGTCCGCCGTTACTTACGATCCTGGCGCGGTCGAGCGGAAATGGCAGCGCATCTGGCAGGAACGTGGAACGAACAACACGGACCTGCAGCGCGCCCAAAGGCCGTTCTATGCACTGATGATGTTCCCCTACCCGTCCGCCGAAGGACTCCACGTCGGGAATCTTTTTGCGTTCACTGGGAACGACATTTATGGACGATTCCAGCGTCTCAAGGGACACAACGTCTTCGAGCCGCTCGGATACGACGCGTTCGGGATTCATTCGGAGAACTACGCCCTCAAGGTCGGGGTGCATCCGATGGATCTCATCCCCCGGAACATCGACAACTTCCGAAGACAGCTGGAGAGAGCCGGACTCATGGTCGATTGGCGCTACACGCTGTCGACCACGGAGCCGAACTACTACAAGTGGACTCAGTGGCTCTTTTTAAAGCTTTTCGAGCAGGGGCTCGCCTACAAAAAGCAGGCTGCAGTTAACTGGTGCCCGAAGGACAAGACGGTCCTTGCCAACGAGCAGGTGGTCGGCGGTCACTGCGAGAGGTGCGGCACGCCCGTAGAGCAGCGCTTGCTCGAGCAGTGGTTCTTCCGCATCAGCAACTATGCGCCAAGACTGCTCGACAATCTCGATCACATCGATTGGTCGGAGACGACGAAGACGGCCCAGCGGAACTGGATCGGACGTTCCGAGGGTGCGCAGATCGCATTCGCGACGCACACAGTGGAGGGCACGGAGACCGAAATACCTGTATTCACCACCCGCGCCGATACGATCTATGGGGCCACGTATATGGTGCTCGCGCCGGAGCATCCGCTCGTCAAGTCGCTGACCAAGCCGGAGCAGCAGAAAAAGGTCGAAGCCTACCGCGAGAAGACGAAGAAGCAGGACATCATCACGCGGAAGACGAGCACGGAGAAGACCGGCGTCTTCACCGGGTCGTACGCGATCAATCCGGCGACCGGCAAGGAGATCCCGGTGTGGGTCTCCGACTATGTGCTGATGGAATACGGCACCGGCGCGATCATGGGCGTTCCCGGCCACGATGAGCGCGATTTCAAGTTCGCGACGAAGTTCAAGCTTCCCATCGTGCGGGTGGTATGCGGCGAACGGGAAGACGCGAATACGCCGCTCCACGAGCCGTTTGTGGAGTGCGAGTCAGGAACGCTCGTGAATTCGGACGTCTTCGACGGGTATCGCGTCGAGCCGGCCAAGAAGGCGATCGTCGATTTCCTCGCCAAGGGCGGCTCGGCCAAGCCCATCGTGCACTACCGGCTTCACGATTGGTGCATCTCGCGGCAGCGTTACTGGGGTCCGCCGATTCCGATCGTTTACTGCGAGTCGTGCGGGACGGTGCCGGTGCCCGAGAAGGATCTTCCGGTGGTGCTGCCCTTCATTGAAGACTTCAGGCCGGACGATTCGGGAGTCTCCCCACTCGCGCGTCACGAAGAGTTCTATCGCGTAGAGTGTCCGAAATGCGGAAAGCCTGGCCGGCGCGAGACGGACGTGTCGGACAACTTCCTCGACAACTCGTGGTATTTCCTGCGCTATCCGAGCGTTGGGCGCGATGACGTTCCGTTCGACAAGAGCGTTACGAAAAAGTGGCTGCCCGTCACCTCCTATATCGGCGGCAACGAGCACGCGGTGCTGCACCTGCTCTATTCGCGCTTCATCACGATGGTTCTGCACGATGCGAAGATCCTGGACTTCGAGGAGCCGTTCGCGAAGTTCCGCGCGCACGGGCACATCATCCGCGAAGGCGCGAAGATGTCGAAGACGCAGGGCAACATCGTGAACCCCGACCAATACATCGAGGAATGGGGCGCGGACGCGTTTCGCACCTATCTCATGTTCCTCGGCCCGTACGAGCAGGGCGGCGATTTCCGCGATCGGAGCATCTCGGGAACGCGCCGGTTCCTCGACCGGTTGTTCGCATCGGTCCAGAGCATGTCAGCCGATGGCGGGCCGGATCACACAGTGATGCAAAAGCTGCATCAGACGATTCGGAAAGTCAGCGAGGACATTCCGCGTCTCAGCTACAACACCGCGATCGCCGCGATGATGGAGTACATCAACGTGTTGCGAAAAGGAGAGCGCACACCGCACCGCGACGAAGCGCTGCCGCTCATTCCTCTCGTCGCTCCGTTCGCGCCGCACATCGCCGAGGAGCTGTGGGAGCAGACGGGCGGGACGGGAAGCGTGTTCGACTCGGCGTGGCCTAGCTTCGATCCCGCGCTCGCCGTCGAGGATACGATCGAGCTCGTGGTGCAGGTCAACGGGAAGGTACGCTCGCGGATCACTGTGCCGCGCGACATCGCAGAGAATGCAGCCGTCGTCGCGGCACTAGCTGATCCTACGGTTGCAAGGTTCGTGGCCGGCGCGCCGAAAAAGATCATCTTCGTTCCGGGGCGGCTGCTAAACATCGTCGCGTAGTCAAAAACAACAAAAAAACTTAAATCTGTTGTAGTTGATTTATTCGTACATGTTGTCGGGATCGACATTGGCGAGGTCGACCAAGAATCCACCGATCTTCTCAGTTACAGCGCGGAGAAACTTCTCGCCTTTCTCCCGTGTTGACGCGGCCGGATTTCCGGTGCCTGTGTCGGTCGTGACTTTCGACCATTGCCTCGGCGCCCATGCCCATCCGTCGCGTAGTCCGGCGAGACGGAACTTCCTGGCCTTGCCCGCGCCGGCTTCCGACAACGGGAGCAACAGGTCGGGCTCGAGCGCCATCATGATGCTGGTTTCCATCTCACCGGCGTGATCGCCGGGCTCATCGAAGTAGTCTGCTCCCTTGACGCACGTCCACCAGTTCATCGTGCAGATGAACAGAGGCAGGCGTGGCTGCAGCTCACGGATCATCTGCCGAAAATCGTTCCCACCGTGCCCGTTGAGTATGAGGAGCTTCCGAATCCCCTGACCTGAAATCGCGGATGCGAGATCACTCAGCACCGCGAACTGGGTGCCGGGATTCATGTTGAGCGCGAGTCGGAGATTGAGCTGCCCGGTGTTCACTCCGAACGGGACCGTCGGCAACACCACGACCTTTGCCCCCTGCTTCCAGGCGATCTCAGCCGCGCGCTCGGCGATCGAGGTCGTTTCGTAATTGTCGGTGGCGTAGGGCAGGTGATAGTTGTGCGGCTCGGTCGCGCCCCAGGGCAGGATCGCGACTTCGAACGGAGTATCCTTGACCGCCTTCCAGTTGGTTTCGGCGAGAACGTACGGACGTTGTGGCATCCATGATGGTAGCAAAAAACGGTTGGCAGGGCGAACATTGACGGGCGTTCATGTCACCAGCCGGAGGATCTCATGGTATTCCAGATTCGTCCTCGCCTCATCCTCGCACTGTGCGGTTTTGTTCTCGTGGTGT
>JBBQWD010000133.1:0-4822 GCA_038210945.1 Gemmatimonadales bacterium | reverse complement strand
GTGGCGGGATTCAATCCCGCGCGCATTCGGGCTCCGCGGCGAAAGTTGGGAATATACACCGACGCCAGCTATCCCTTCGAGCGCGGGGTGGACGACGATGCGATTCCGGGAATGGTCGACTACGCAGTGAGGCTGATCCTCTCCGTCGCGGGCGGCGTTCCTCAGGGGAATCCGATCGACTTGTATCCGCTCCCGAAGCGTCCGCTACCGATTTCGTTGAAGCTGCCGCGCGTCGCGCGCATTCTTGGTGAGCCTGTAGACGCACAAGAGGTTGAGCGGAATCTCAGGTCGGTCGGCTTCAGAATCGCTCCTGAAGCGAAAGACGTCCTCAAGGTGTCGCCGCCGAGCTGGCGCCACGACGTGCACGCCGACGTAGACCTCGCGGAAGAGGTCGCGCGCCTGCGGGGCTACGACGCTTTCTCTTCGGAGCTGCGTCCTTTCCGCGCCAGCGCTGTACCAGACTCACCGCTCGTGGCCGTCACGAAGCGGGTACAGGAGCGGCTTGTCGGTGCCGGTCTGAACGAAGTGCGCCCGATGCCGTTCGTGACCGCTGGAAAGGGCGCGACCGTACGTGTGACCAACCCGCTCGCGGAGGATGAAGCATTCCTGCGCGGCGATCTGTTGACGACACTGATCTCGCGCGCCGAATACAATCTCGCCCGAATGCAGGGCAATGTTCGCCTGTTTGAAATCGGTACCGCGTTCTTCGCCGGCGAAGAGCCCGCGCCGCTTCCTGGACCCAAGAGGGCTGCGCTGCCGCGAGAGGAGATGCACGTCGCAGCGATCGTCATGGGGCAGCGCTCGCCCACTCACTTCACGAAGCCGCTACCTGAGAGTTATGACGAGTGGGACCTCAAGTACCTCGCTGACATCGTGGCCACCGCGGCGTTCCCATCGAGCGCGGTCAAGCTCATTCCCGCCTCGGGTGATACGCTGTGGGAGATCTCGGTCGACGGCCATACCGTTGGTGAGGCGCGCCGCCTGACGCTCGACGCGCCCGTCTGGGCCAAGCCGGCATTTGGTCTTGAGCTGAATCTGGAACCGTTCGGACAAGCACAGGCAACGAGCAAAGCTTACCGCGCAATTCCAGCGACTCCGCGCGCGCAGGTTGACCTCGCTCTCCTCGCGCCCACGAGTGTGACGGCGGCGCAGATCGATGCAGTCATTCGGAGAGAAGCGGGCGACCTGCTCGAGACTTTGACTTTGTTCGATGAATTCACGGGGCAGGGTATTCCCGAAGGCTCACGCAGTCTGGCGTGGGCGTTGACGTTCAGACACCCCGAGCGCACACTAATGGACAAGGAAGTGCAGGGTAGAAGTGAAAAAATCGTCAAAGCACTCGAAGGAGAACTAGGTGTCCGACAGCGCACGGCCTGAGATTACGGCTTTCACTGAGCTGGAGCAGCTCGTCCACCACCTTGGTGATGAGCTCGCTTCTTTCCGGCGTCGCGCACTCCAGGCCGAGGCGAGACTCAAGAGTCTCGAGTCCACTGGAGTGAAGGGAGTAGTGTCGCCCGAGCGCGTTCAGTATCTGGAGCGCGAGAACGCTGGCCTTACCACCCGCCTCGACGCAGCGCGGGCGCGGACGCAGCAGATGATCGACCGCGTTCGGTTTCTCCGCCAGCAACACGACGGAGCAGTGGTCCGATGACGTCAAAGAAGAACGTCGTCCGCGTCACGATCCTCGGTGACGAATACTCGATCAGAAGCGATCAGAGTCCGGAGCGGACGCGCGCCGTCGCCGAACACGTTGACCAGGTGATCAAGGACACGATGAGGGCGGGCAACATCGTCGAAGCGCAGAAGGGAGCGATCCTCGCGGCCCTCAGCATCACCGACGAGCTGTTCGATGCGCGCGAGGCGGGGGAAGACCTCGCCGGATCCATGAAGCGGCTGAGCGCCGAGGTCAGACCTTGGCTGCCGCCGGCCAAGCGGAAAGACTAACAGGTAGAGTCTTAGGCGCGTCGCCCGACGACGCCGCCCCGATCTAAACCCGTGGATAACACCTAGCCGTGGCGCCAGCCGAAGGAGTAGCTTAGGTCAGCTACGCGACGACTTTCCGGCGCGATAGGGGCCGCCTGTGGCTTTGCCGCGGGCCCAACATAGATCTCGATATGACGAGCACGGCGTGGTTATCCGCAGCCGGCATGTTTCTGTTCGTAATTGCCAGCGCGGTTTTTTTCTTTGTCGGAAAAAGGTTTGGTGGCCGCACTGAGCTGAAGCGCCAGGCGCAGGCCCACACAACCGCTGAAGAAACAGCGAAGCGATTAGTTGGCGACGCGCAGCGCGAAGCGGAAAGCCTCCGCAAGACCGCCGTTCTCAGTGGCAAAGAAGAGCTCATCCGACTTCGTGAGGAATGGGAGCTCGAAGTCCGAGGTCGCCGCGAAGAGGTCGAGCGCGAAGAGCGTCGAGTCACCGACCGTGAAGGACAGCTCAATCGCAAGTACGACCTCCTTGAGCAGCGCGAGCGCGACACCACTCGGCGAACCGAAAGCCTGGGGGCTCGAGAGAGCACTCTCACCTCGCGCGAACAGGAGCTCGACAAGCTTCTTGGTGAAGAGCGCCGCCGCCTCGAGCAGCTAGCCGGAATCACGGCCGCCGACGCCAAGGCCGAGCTCATTCACCGCATGGAGGAAGAGGCTCAGGCCGACGCCGCGAATCAGATTCGGGAGATTCGCGAGACCGCCAAGCGGAATGCCGAACGCGAGGCTAAAAAGATCATCGCGCTGGCGATTCAGCGGATTGCGGCAGAGCAGAGCGTCGAGACGACGGTATCGGCTGTGGCCCTTCCCAACGATGAGATGAAAGGGCGCATCATCGGACGCGAGGGCAGGAACATCCGCGCCTTCGAGCTCGCGACGGGCGTCGACGTCATCATCGACGACACTCCAGACACGGTCGTCGTCTCATGCTTCGATCCGGTCCGGCGCGAGATCGCGCGGCTGTCGCTGGAGAAGCTCGTTGCCGATGGGCGTATCCATCCCGGGCGCATCGAGGAAGTCGTCAACAAGTCGCGAACCGAAGTCGAAGTAGGAATCGTGGAGACTGGTGAGCAGGCTGCTTACGAGAGCGGCGTGCACGGACTGCACCCCGAGCTCGTGAAGCTGATCGGCCGCATGCGTTGGCGCACCAGCTACGGCCAGAACATCCTGAATCACTCTAAGGAAGTCGCGTGGCTCGCTGGGATCATGGCGGCGGAGCTGGGCCTCGACGTCGCGATGGCGCGTCGGGGGGCGCTGCTCCACGACGTCGGCAAGGTTCTCACCCACGAGCACGAAGGCACGCACGTCCAGCTCGGTGTCGAGATGGCGACACGGTACAACGAGAATCCTCTGGTAGTGAATTGCATTGCGGCGCACCACGACGACGTACCCCACGAGAGCGAGATCTCGGTGCTCGTCCAGGCTGCCGATGCGATCTCAGGCGCGCGTCCAGGCGCCCGCCGAGAGGCGTTCGAGACGTACGTCAAGCGGCTGGAGGGACTGGAGAAGATCGCGGCGAGCTACAAGGGAATCGAAAAGGTCTTTGCGATCCAGGCCGGCCGCGAAGTGCGCGTGATCGTCACACCCGAAGAGGTCGACGACCCGCGCATGACAACGCTGAGCGAAGAGATTGCCCGCCGCATCGAGGCGGAGCTTCAGTATCCGGGCCAGATCAAGGTCGTGCTGATCAGGGAGACGCGGGCAGTGGACTTTGCCCGCTGAGCTGATCGACGGCCGCGCGATCGCGCAGAAGGTTCGTGCGGAAGTCGCGGAGCGGGCGAAGAAGCTCATTGCACAGGGCCTGAGACCGGGTCTCGCCGTAGTAATGGTTGGCGACGACCCCGCGAGCGCGGTTTATACCAGCTCCAAGGCAAAGGCGGCAGAAGAGGCGGGGATGTACAGCCTCAACCTGCGCCTGCCGGCCGATACTACCCAGGCCGATCTGTTGAGCCGCATCGACGAGCTCAACTCAGACTTCAAGATCCACGGCATATTGGTTCAGATGCCGCTCCCCAAACAGATCGATCCCGACACCGTCATCAGACGAGTCGATCCCGCCAAGGATGTGGATGGTTTTCATCCTGTCAACGTCGGGAAGATGCTGGTCGGCGAGCGCGACGGATTCATTCCTTGTACGCCGGCCGGCATCCAGGTGCTGCTGAAGGAATCGGGTGTGAAGACACCCGGAAAGAATTGCGTAGTGATCGGCCGCAGCAACATCGTTGGAAAGCCGATGGCCGCGCTCATGATGCAGGACAACGAGAATGCGAACTGCACCGTCACTGTTTGTCACCGTCACACGGCGGATCTCAAATCGCACACGAAGACGGCGGACATCCTTATCGTCGCTGCCGGACGCCCGCGAATAGTCACGGGTGACATGGTGAAACCGGGCGCGGTGGTCATCGACGTCGGGACGAATCGCGTTGCGGATCCGAAATCGAAGAGCGGGACGAAGCTTCAGGGCGATGTCGATTTCGATTCTGTTCGTGAAGTGGCGTCGAAGATCACTCCCGTTCCCGGAGGGGTGGGGCCGATGACGATCGCGATGCTGATGTCCAACACGGTTCGCGCCGCGGAGATGACGCTGCCGTGAGGCCCAACATGTTCGATCTGCTCGGGTCACCGCTTGCCCGCTCAGCCCCGGGCATCTCGCGCGACAACGCGATCTCCGTTTCCGATCTCGCTACCGAGATGCGGGTACTCGTCGAATCGGGGCTCCAACCGGTGTGGGTGCGCGGCGAGATCTGCGACTTCAAGCGCTACAAGAGCGGACATTGGTACTTCACCCTCCGCGACAACTCGGCTCAACTTCGCTGCGTCGTCTGGGCAAGCGACCA
>JBBQWD010000132.1:0-4895 GCA_038210945.1 Gemmatimonadales bacterium | reverse complement strand
GAGCTGCCCGTCTCCGCCGCCACCCTGGATCAGATCGATGCGTTCAAGTCCTTCGACTTCTACAAGGACAGATTCTCCGATGCGAGCGGATTCACCTTCGTCTTCGTGGGAAACTTCAAGCTGGACTCGATCAAGCCGCTGATCGAGAAATGGCTCGGCGGTCTGCCGTCGACCCGGAAGACCGAGAACTGGCGGGACACGGGTGTGCGTCCGCCCTCCGGTGTCGTCGAGCGAGTCGTCAAGAGGGGAACGGAGCCGAAGGCGCGCACGGCGCTGATCTTCACCGGGCCGTTCGAGTACACGAGGCAGAACCGCTATTACCTGAGCGCCCTCGCTGAGCTCCTCAACATCAAGTTGCGCGAAGCGCTACGCGAGAATCTCGGCGGCACATACGGCGTCGGAGTAAGTCCGGGTGCGACCCGAGATCCACAGCCGTCGTACCGTTTCACAATCGGGTTTGGGTCGGCGCCAGAGCGTTTGGAGGCACTAACCGCGGCCGCGCTTCTCCAGATAGACAGCGTGAAGACGTTCGGGACGACGCCGGAATATCTGACGAAAGTCAAGGAAGCCGCGTTGCGCGCTCGCGAGACTGCTCTCAAGCAGAACGGCTATTGGCTTTCGCAGATCGCCACGTTTGACCAGAGCGGCTGGCCGCTCGCCGAGATTCCGGATGGCGAAAAGCTGATCTCCACGCTGACCGCCCAGGATCTGCAGCGAGCCGCCACGAAATACCTGCGCACGGACAATTACGTGCGCGTGTCGCTGTATCCAGAGAACTACCCAGCCGCCCAGAACAAATAACGCGAATGGACGACTCGCTGTACTTCTCAGAGCAGCACCTCGCGGTCCGCAACATGGTCCGCGAGTTCGCCCGCAGTGAAGTCGCTCCGGTGGCGGCGGCACTCGACGCCAAAGGCGAGTTCCCCTGGGCGAATGTGAAGAAAATGGGCGAGCTGGGACTGCTCGGAATTCCGTGGCCCGAGGAGCTTGGCGGCGCCGGACTCGACATCCTCAGCTACATGATAGTGATCAACGAGATGGCCAAGGTCGACGCGTCCCACGCGATCACGATATCTGCCCACACGACGCTGGGCACATCCCCAATCGTGAATTTCGGCACCATGGCGCAGAGGAAGCGTTACGTCCCGCTCCTGGCCAGCGGAAAAGTACTCGGTGGATTCGGGCTCACCGAGCCCAGCGCGGGCAGTGACGCCGCGGGCACGCGCTCGACGGCGGTTCGCAAAGGCTCTCACTACATCCTGAACGGCAGCAAGATCTTCATCACTCACGGCGGCGTCGGTGAAATATTCGTCGTGACGGCCGTAACCGATCCGGGGCAGGGAACTAAGGGAATCAGCTCCTTCATCGTGACCAAGGAAACGAGCGATCTCGACAAAGTCGAAGCGCTCGGGGTCGGCCATGACGATTCGATTTCGCCGATGTCGGGATTCCGCTCGGGGAAGAAGGAAGACAAGCTGGGGTGGAGGGCGTCGGACACGCGATCGCTGATCTTCGAGGACGTCGAAGTGCCCGCCGAGAACATCCTTGGCGAAGAGGGCGAAGGGTTCAACAACTTCATGCGCACCCTCGACTCGGGTCGGGTTGGGATCGCGGCGCTGTCACTTGGGATCGCGGAAGGCGCCTTCGAGCAATCGCTTCGCTACTCGACCCTGCGCAAACAGTTCGGCCAGCCTATCTCGAACTTTCAGGGAATCCAGTTCCAGCTTGCCGACATCGCCACCGAGATCGAAGCCGCCAAGCACTTGATGTTTCACGCGGCGTGGCTGGCGCAGAACAAGCAGCCGTTCAGCAAGCAGGCCGCAATCGCGAAGCTTTATTGCTCGGAGCTCGCGATGCGAACCACGATCAAGGCGATCCAGATCCACGGCGGCTACGGGTACACCAAGGAGTACCCGGTCGAAAGGATGTTCCGCGATGCCAAGATCTGCGAGATCGGCGAAGGCACCTCCGAGATTCAGCGCATCGTGATCGCGCGCCATCTGCTCAAGGAGCTGGCCGATTGACCTATTCCGAGGTCGCCAAACGGCTCAGACTTCCGCTCGGCTTCCTGCTCGGCATCACCTATCTCATTTTCGCCCGACCCACGCCGCTGACCTTGGGGGTCGGCGGCACGATCGCGCTTGTCGGCGTGATCGTTCGTGCCTGGGCTTCGGGACACATCTCGAAGAACGAGCGCCTGGCGACGACGGGGCCCTACGCGCACACTCGAAACCCGCTGTACTTCGGAAGCTTTCTGATTGCCGCCGGGTTCGCGATCGCCGCTCACTGGGCTCTCTTGCTCCTCGTGGTCGCGTTTTTCGTCCTGATCTACGCGCCCACGATGCAACGCGAGATGGCGAATATCGCGGGGAGATTCCCGGAGACCTACGGAGCCTATGTGGCCAACGTGCCGGCGTTCGTACCGAGACCGACTCCATGGAAGGCGAGCCATTCTGAGGACCAGGGCGGATTCAGCTTCGACCTCTATATGAAGCACGGCGAATGGAAAGCGGCGCTGACCTACGTCATCGTTATCGGCTGGCTCATCCATGGGCTGTGACCGGAATCTGATTCCCAGCGTCACATATCTGGCGAGCGCGCCCTATTGACCCGGGACGTCAATCGGCGCGCGTAAGTCGTTGTCGCCGTTGCGGAAACACCCAGATTGGCGATAGATTGTCCCCACTGACTGTTGCTCCACATGCATGGGGCACTCGCGCGACTCGCGGGTCCCGAACACATGGATGGGGAGCGCCGAAAGGTGAATATCCCAGAAGATCATAACGCGGCCCTGTAGCACGACCGCGCGGACTTTATTGGACCGTCCTCAACTTCGCGCGCCGAGTCGCCGAGCGGGGTGGAGAGGCGGGCAACAATGAAAAGAGAAATCCTCATCAACGCGGCCCCGCGCGAAACGCGGATCGCGATTCTGGAGGATGGGAAGCTGGTAGAGCTTCTCGTCGATCGTCCAGACAACCGGCGAATGGTCGGTGACATCTACCTGGGTCGGGTTGACGCCGTACTCCCCGGAATCCAGGCCGCCTTCGTTGACATAGGCACCGAGAAAAGCGCGTTCCTCCACGCCTCCGATCTCGTCCGGCAAACGGCTGACGAAGCCGAGGATGAGGACGAAGAAGAAGACGACGACGAGGAAAGCGACGAGCCCGTTGAGAAGAAGAATGGCAACGGCCACAACGGGAACGGACGCCGCGCCAAGGCTCCGCCGATCCAGGAAGCTCTGAAGCGCGGTCAGGAAGTCCTCGTCCAGATCTCGAAGGAGCCGATCTCCACCAAGGGACCTCGAGTCACCGCTCAGATTTCGCTCGCCGGCCGTTTTCTGGTCTACATCCCTGACTCCTCCAAGGTGGGCGTGAGCCGCAAGATCGGCTCATCGGCGGAAAGGGCAAGGCTCAAGGAGCAAGTCCAGAGTATCCTCCCCGACAAATCCGGCGGCGTGATCGTCCGCACCGTCAGCGAGGACGTGACGCCGGAAATGCTCCAGCGTGAGCTCAACAGCCTTATGGCGCAGTGGAAGAAGATCAAGCGGAAGATGCACTTTCAGAAGGCGCCATCTCTGGTCAATCGGGAGAGTGGACTCACTCGAGGACTGGTGCGGGACCTTTTCAGCGACAAGGTCGACAGCCTGACCGTCGATACGAAGCAGGTCTACAACGAGATAGTCGGCTACCTGAAGGAGATTGCCCCCGATCTCATTCCGCGGGTGAAGCTCCACGAGGCGCAGGTCCCACTCTTCGACACCGCCGGAATCGAGTCAGAGATCCGCGACATTTTCAAGCGCCGCTGTGACCTGCCTTCGGGCGGTTACCTGATCATCGAGCCGACGGAAGCCTTGGTCTCGGTCGACGTGAACTCGGGGCGTTACACTGGCAAGAAGGATCCGGAGAAGACCGTTCTCAGGACGAACATGGAGGCCGCGCAGGAAGTGGCGCGCCAGCTCAGGCTTCGCGACGTCGGTGGAATAATCGTTTGCGACTTCATCGACATGGAGACGAAGGGGAATCGCGACCGAGTGCTCCAGGAGCTGCGAGTCCATCTCTCGCGCGATCGCGCCCGCACCAAGGCGTTCGCTGTGAGTGACCTCGGCCTCATCGAGATGACTCGCCAGCGGGTCCGCCAGAGTCACTACCAGTCGTCGACGGAAGCGTGCCCGACCTGCAGTGGAACGGGCCGCGTGCTCACTCCGGAGACGATTGTTCGTCGCATGGAGCGCTCGGTGAAGCGCATGGCTGTAGAGGGACGGCGCGACAACCTTCTGGTCAAGCTCCATCCCGATGTCGCTATGTACGTGCTCGAGCAGGAGCGCGATCTTGCGCAGAAGCTCCAGAAGGCCGCGAATTTCTCCCTCGAGTTCCGCGATGATCCTTTGCTCAAGCCCGACGAGTTCAAGCTCGTCGTCAAAGCTCAGGGCAGGGACGTAACGCAGCAGTACGCGATCGCCTAGGGGCGGCTCGCGGCCGCTACTCGGTCCGTCTCAACCTAGTACTACGCAGATGCGAGTAACCTAGAACTACAGAGATGCGAGTGAGCAGAAGCAAAGAGTCTAGTTGCTGGGATCCTCGCAACTCAGGCCTATGCTTCTATCCTCTCGCATCTGTGTCGTTCTAAGTTGGCGTCAGTCTATCAGCGAACATAGACGCATAGTGGCGGTACCACTCGCTCTGAAAGATTTCGGCGGGATCGTACCGGCGCTTGGCTCTGAGAAAACCCGGGAAGTTCGGATAGCACGCCAGCACCTGTCCCCGTGTCGCGTGCCGGTGATAGGTGAGGTAGTACGACCCGTCATTGTCGATCGCCAGATTTATCAGAGCGCGAAACGCGTCTGCTGAGCGCTCGAGAGACTGTGCATCGTGGTCGGAGTGCAGGTTGAAGACGAC
>JBBQWD010000131.1:0-4900 GCA_038210945.1 Gemmatimonadales bacterium | reverse complement strand
AGCTCCGCGGTTCTCTTGGCCGCCATTATTCCGGCGATGCGCGCTGCCGCGATCACGTCGCCTTTGGAGACGGTGCTCCGCTCGACGGCGGCGAGAGTCTCAGCACTCATCTTTATCGAGCCTTCGGCGCGGGCCGTCCGCGCGCTCTCCTTTTTGGCCCCGACGTCAACCATTCGAGCGCGACCCTCCGCGTCTAAATGAGAGAGATCTTTCATTTCAGAGTCGTCGCCAGCTCGCGAATCAGCTTTGCGGCGATGATTTGCGGGCTCACGTTGCCGTTCGCGTAGGTCTGCGCACGAAGAACCGCATCTACAGCTTTGCTCGCTGACGCGGCGCTTCCCTGATCCTTCCGGTGTAGAGCGTCTCTCGTGCGCTCCCCGAGCAGCTCCACGAGAGCGTCGAGGGTATCGGTGAAGGCGCCGCGCGCACCAGCGGCTCCTTGCGAGAGCGCAGTGGAGTAAACGAGAGCACGACGCGCGTTCGTCGCGGCGTCGATGATCCTGCGAGCGTTCATCGTCGCCTTGGCGTCGCCCGCTCCGGTAAGAAGTCTTCCCGGCGCACCCGCGGCGGCCCGCACCCGCTCGGCCGTTCCCGACTTTCCCTCTTTGTCGAGCGCCTTCTTGACCTCGAGATTCTCGACGAATGCGCGGACATCGGCGTCAGAGAGGAGCGGAACGCGCACCGCTACGACGCGGGAGCGAATCGTCGGAAGCAAAGCGCCAGGCTCGCTCGACGTCAGAATGATCGTCGTGTCAGCCGGCGGTTCTTCGAGGAGCTTGAGGAACGCATTCGCGGCCATGTCCGCTCCTTCCTGCGGCACCATCCGCTCGGCGTCACCGACGATGAAGATCTTGCGGGTGCCCATCGCAGGTGCCATGGCCGCACGCTGCACCAACGAGCGAACCGTGGCGACGAAGATGCCTTCGCTTCCGGAGGGCGCGGCATACAGACCTCCGTTGCCCGCGCGCTCCGCCGTCGCTTCGCCGTAGTCGTCCCGCACCTGCTCGAGATCGGGATCGGCGTCCTTGAGGCGGGGGCGGGGGAATACCCAATGCAGATCCGGGTGGGTCAGCTCCCGAACGTAGCGACAAGCCTTACAACTTCCGCACGGCGCGTCAGCCTCGGTGCAGAGAAGTCGCTGCGCAAGCCAGAGGGCAAGCCGCTGTTTCCCGACTCCGCGCGGTCCCTGCAGCAGCAGGCTGGACGGAAGAGTGCCGGCGCGGATGCTTTCCGACAAGCGCTCGCGCAGGCGCTCGTGTCCGTACAGGTCGATGATCGGCACCTCGAAATATGGTCACTCCCGCGCCGCAGGTCAGGTGCTTACGATCGCCGGACGATGGCACAATTTCTGACTTAATTCTCTCGGTCTGACCAAACGCAAACTGCCATCGGAGATCGTCATGCCCAGCCAGCTCAAGGGGCGCAAAGTCGCATTCCTCGCCACCGACGGAGTCGAACAGGTGGAGCTCACAGCGCCGTGGAATGCGCTAAAGCAGGCGGGCGCCGAGGTGAAGCTGGTGTCGGAGAAGCCGGGCGAGATCCAGTCGATGAACCACGACCAGAAGGGCGAGCGGTTTCCGGTCGATCTGGAAGTCTCGAAGGTGAGCGCCCGCGACTTCGACGCGCTTGTTCTTCCCGGCGGCGTTGCCAATCCCGACAAGCTGCGCACGAACAAGGACGCGGTGAATTTCGTGCGCGAGTTCATGGAAGCCGACAAACCCGTAGCGGCGATCTGCCACGGTCCGTGGCTGCTGGTGGAGGCCGACGCTGTTCGCGGCAGGACTATAACGTCGTGGCCGAGCCTCGAGACCGATATCAAGAACGCCGGCGGGGCGTGGGTGGACAAGCAGGTCCAGCTCGACCAGAAGCTGCTGACGAGCCGTAAACCGGAGGATCTCCCCGCGTTCTGTGCCCAGCTGGTGGATCTGCTCTCCGACGCGATCGACGAGCGGCGATTGGACAAAATGGTCGAGCAGAGCTTCCCGGCAAGCGACCCGTTACCCGGGCCGATCGCTCTGGGGTAGTAGGGAGGAGCGCGTACAGCGGGCGTACGCGCCTTTGCAACGCAAAGTACTTGACAAAAGTCAGTCCGACAGATAATATCGGCACAATGGCATCAGTCACTCCCCTTCACCGGCCACCTGCTCCAGAGCCGCCCGCGCTCCACGCGCGGGCGATGGACAACCTCGCCTTCATCCGCGACACGATGGAAGCTGCCGGATCGTTTACGGCGGTGTCAGGGTGGGGAATGGTAGCCGTTGGATTGATCGCGACGGTTGCCGCAACAGTTGCGGCCGCCCAGCAAACAGAAGTGAGGTCCCTCTACGTATGGATTGTCGCGGCGGTTCTGGCGCCGGTGGTGATGCTTTGGGCAATCGTGCGGAAAGCGCGGAGGGCTCACGTGCCGCTTCTGTCGGGGCCGGGCCGAAAATTCGTCCTGAGCTTTTCCCCGCCGGTCGTGGTCGGAGCTCTCCTCACGATCGTTCTCTACCGCGCAGGTCTGGTTGGGATGATTCCCGGGATGTGGCTTCTGCTCTATGGGACGGCCGTCGTCGCCGGTGGGGCGTTCTCGGTCAAGATCGTACCCGTAATGGGACTCTGCTTCATGCTCGCCGGAACCCTGGCCTTGTTCGCTCCTCAATCGTGGAACGACTGGATCATGGCGGCGGCGTTCGGCGGTCTCCACATCGGTTTCGGAATTCCAGTGGCGTGGAGGCACGGTGGCTAAGCACGGAACCGCGCGCGACGACCGGAGACCGGGCGTGACGGGCGATTTACGGACGGTCCGTGGCAAGACGGACGCGGGTCCCGTTTCCTCAGGTCGAGCCGATGCGCTGGACAGGCTCATTCACGAGCGCCTCCGCCTCGGCATCGTCAGCGCCCTGGCCGTCAACGACTCGCTCAGCTTCAGCGACCTCAAGAAGCTGATGAAGACCACCGACGGGAATCTCAGCGTGCACGCGCGCAAGCTGGAAGAAGCGGAATACATCGCGTGCACGAAGTCATTCTCGGGAAGGATGCCGAAAACCGAATATCGGCTCACGGCCGTTGGTCGTCGGGCGCTCGAGCGCTACCTCGACCACATGGAGGCGCTCATTCGCGCCACGCGGGAGCGCTGAGCAGGTGTCGCACAGCCACTCGGTGAAACACACGCACGCGCGCGGACCGCACGCGACTCCGGCGCAGTCCGGGATCCACGTCGCGATCATCATGGACGGGAATGGCCGCTGGGCGAACGCGCGCGGGCGGCCGCGCACCGCCGGCCACATCGCCGGCGCGCGGGTCGTGAAGAAGATTGTCGAGGCAGCGCCCGACTGCGGGATCGGCATGCTGACCCTCTACGCCTTTTCTGCCGACAACTGGGCGCGGCCTTCGCGCGAAGTCGCGCTCCTGATGCGACTCTTCCGACGTTATCTCGTGGCCGAAACCGAGCGCTGCGTTACCAACGACGTCCGGATGCGGATCATTGGACGGCGCGATCGCATCCCGTCCGAGCTGCTCCGCGCGATTCACGCGGCGGAAGAAGCGACCAGGCACGGGACGCGCCTCGACCTCCGCATCGCGGTCGACTATTCAGCCCGGGATGCGATGGTGAGGGCGGCGGAGTCGCTGCGCGGCGTCACGGACCGGATCACTCGCGAAGACCTGGCTCAGGCAATGTCCAAGGTCGATCACTGGACCGGTGAAGCGCGCGACGTCGATCTCCTCATTCGCACCGGCGGCGAGCAGCGCTTGAGCGACTTTCTTCTCTGGGAGTGCGCTTACGCCGAGCTGTACTTCACAGATCGTCGCTGGCCGGATTTCAGCCCGGTGGATCTGGAGCACGCGGTGAAGGATTTCCACTCGCGCGAGAGAAGATTCGGAACGGTCCCCGAGGCCGCAGCGGGTTAGGACACGGACTCAGCGCCGCTAACGTCCCCGTTCGCGCTGAGTCAGGCTTCCATAAACGATGGTGAGGAACTGGTCCGCCTTTATGTTGCCGGACCCCCATTGAGCGTCGAGATCGGCCAGCGGTTTCGCGTCGAGAACCTGTTTGAGCGTTCTGTGCCGCGCGATCATTTTCCCAACGCGCTCGCGCGTTGCGACCAGCATGTCGCGATACCGTACGAGGTCCGCTCGCGTTGCGAGGGGCCCGTGCCCGGGAATGAAGCGTGTTTCGGCGTTGGTCATCGCCAGCGCCTGCTCCGCGGCTCTTATCATGCCAATCAACGATCCGCCCGTCGACACATCTATGAGCGGATACCTTCCGTTGAAAAACGTGTCGCCCATGTGAACGACGTTGGCTTTGCGGAAGATGATGATCGCGTCACCATCGGTGTGCGCGTTGGCAACGTGGAACGTGCGGACAGTGTCGTCGTTGGTGTAGAAGGTGATCGTGTCGGAGAACGTGATCACCGGGAGCGCGGCCGTTGGCGAAGCCGGGACCTTCATGTTGAAGGCCGCGATGAACTGATCGGTGCTCATGCGCCGCCTCGTGTTCTCGTGGGCGAAAATGATCGCGCCCGATCCCGCCATCGCTTCGTTGCCGCCGACGTGATCGAAATGCCAATGCGTGTTTATGACAAAGCGCACCGGTTTGGGAGTAACCGTAGCCACTGCTGCCTTGATCTTATCCGACAGTGGCGCGTACTGATCGTCGATGATGAAGGCGTCGTCCTTGCCCACGGAGAGTCCAACGTTTCCGCCCATGCCCTCCAGCATGTACACGTTGGCAGCGACTGGCACGACCTTGACGGTCACCTGCGACATGTCCGGCAGGTTCTGAGCTTGCGCGGACGATGCCAAAAGCAAACCGAACGGAATCGTCAGGAAGCGGATCGTCGGACGCGCGAAGGGCATGGCGGAAGACATCGGGACCTCGGGTGTAGTGCGGGCTGGGCGCGACGCACGAAAATACATC
>JBBQWD010000130.1:0-4907 GCA_038210945.1 Gemmatimonadales bacterium | reverse complement strand
TCTGCTATTTCTTTGTGTTTCCGCGCTGGGGTTGGAGGCCGATGTTCTTCATTGGGGGACTGCCGGCCCTTCTCGCCCTCTTCGTTCGATTCCGGGTCGAGGAATCTGAGGTTTGGCAGCGCACGAAGCACAAGGATTGGAGCAGCCTCGGCCGCGCGATTGTCTCGCACTGGAAATTGTTTCTCTATCTGACTCTCCTCATGGCGGGAATGAACTTCGTCTCCCACGGGACGCAGGACATGTATCCGACTTTCCTGCAGCGCGACTGGGGATTCTCGCCGCAGAAACGGGCAATGCTGACGGCTTTCTCGATGGTCGGCGCAATCATTGGCGGCGTCACGTTCGGCTACCTCTCTGATCGGATCGGTCGCCGCCGCTCCATCGTGCTCGCTCTGGTTCTCGCGATCCTGATGATTCCGCTGTGGGCCTTTTCGCCGGCACTTCCGGGTTTGGTGATCGGTGCGTTCGCAATGCAGTTCATGGTTCAGGGCGCGTGGGGCGTAATTCCGGCCCACATCACCGAGCTGTCGCCCGATTCCGTGCGCGGGTTTCTACCTGGCTTCGCCTATCAGTGCGGCGTCCTGATCGCGAGCTCGGTTGCGTACCTGGAGGCGCTCCTTGCCGCTCGGACAAACTACGCTCAATCGATGGCCATTGTCGCAGTGACCGTTTTCTCTTCCGCGGCTATCATCGCGTGGCTCGGGCGGGAGAATCACGCCGTGGAGTTCGGAAGCGACGGCGCCTCGGGCCGAGCTGCCTGAGCGCCACTCAGACCGATTTCAACTCTTTCGCCTGGGCGACAAGTCCGTCCAGCAGCGCGCGAACGTGCGCCGCGCCAGTGCGCGGGTTCATCATCGTCACTCGCAGCACCGGACGGCCGTCGAGAACCGTGGCGGTAATCCAGCCGGTTCCTTCCTTGTTGTAGCGCGGCCGCAGCTCGCGATTGAGCGCGTCGATCCGCTCGATTTCGCCTGCATCTGAAGCTTTCCTCTCACTCTTCGGCGAACTCTCTCTGCGGCGTAGCTTTTTGTCGCCGCCGAGATAGCGGAAGCACAGGATGTTCGACTCGGGCTCGTGGAGGTTCTCGAAGTCGCCGCGCTCCTCTATGGCGTCGTACAGAGTCCGGGCTGTGCCGCAAAGATGGTCGTAGAGCCGACCCAGCCCGCGTGACCCAAAGCGCTGGATCGCAAACCAGAGTTTGAGCACGTCGGCCCGGCGCGAGCACTGGAAGCTCCGAATCCCCTGATCGAGGATGCGGCTCGATTTGCCGGCGTGGAAGAGATAGGGAGCCTGCTGCGCGAACGCCCGCTCGAGATCGCCCTCATCGCGTGTCAGCACCATTCCGGTCGCGAGTGGAAGGAGCATCATCTTGTGAGGATCCCACGCGAGCGACCGCGAGTGACTCAATCCCTTGAGGGCCTGTGGAGGACGCGCGGACAAAAGCGCACTCGCGCCGTGTGCCGCATCTACATGGAGCCAAATCCCGCGCTCAGCGCAGACGGCGCCGATCGTCTCGAGGTCGTCGAAAGATCCGGTCGCGGTGGTTCCCGCCGTCGCGACGATTGCCATCACACGCTTGCCCTCGTCGCGCAGGCGGTCGAGCGCGGCAACCATTAGATCAACATCCATCCTGTGGTCACGAGAGGCAATCGGAATTCCCTTTTTGCGGCCCATGCCCAGCTGGCCGATGGCTCGCGTCACCGCGTAATGGGCGTGCTCGCCGTACACGACGAAGGGCGGATCCGCGCCGAGCCCATCTTCCCACGCGTTGGGGACCGCCGAGTTTCTCGCGGCGAGCATCGCTGTGAAGTTGGCTTCGGTTCCACCCGACGTCAGTGTTCCGCCGGCGCCCGCTCCATAGCCGGCCAGCTTCGACAACCATCCCACGATCTGATGCTCGATCATCGTAGCGGTCGGTGACATCTCCCAAACCGCCAGCGACTGATTCAGCGCTCCGATGACGCTCTCCATCCATACGCCGACGGGAAGCGGCGCCGATGTCTGGTGACCCATGTACATCGGGTGGTAGTACTTGTTGGCGTCCGCGAGCACATCACGCTCGAGCCGTTCGACGATCTCCGCGACAGGTCGGCCATCGCGCGGAAGCTCCTCGTCGAATCTCCGCGCTAGCTCCTCGGCTGAGCGTGGGGTCGAAACCTGTCCGTCACCGCGACGGGTCGATTCGAAGTAGCGCGCCGTGACGCCGGCGAAGATTTCTCCGACTTCCAGAGAGGTGTCGGCTTCCAGTTCGGCCAGAATGTCGTCGATCATGACGCAAATCTAGTCAATGACCTGATGAGATCGTTCAGGCGTCGAGTAGTCCGTTCTGGCGGATGAAGTCGGCAAGCTCGCCGCGTGAGCCGACGTTGAGCTTTAAAAAGATGTTCGAGAGGTGGGTGCTGACCGTCCGCGCGGAGATCTGAAGCGCGCCTCCTATTTCCTTGTTGGATTTCCGCGTTGCGACCATGCGTGCGATTTCCATTTCCCGTCCGGTCAAACCCGCTGCGCCACTCGTCACCGATTTGGGCGGCGGCCTGACGCCGAGCTCCCGCATCTCCTCCCGCGTTCCGTCGAGCTCGACGGTGGCTCCAATGCGGGCGAACACGTCGTGCGCCTTGCGGAGCTCGCGCATTCCCGCTTCACGGTCACCCACCTCCACGTACGCGCCGGCGAGTCGGCGCCGGATTTTCGCGGCTTGCGGAGGAAAAGGAATCGCTTCGAGCTGCTCCACGGACGATTGCAGCAGCTCGATAGCCCGCGCAGGGTCACGATCGCGAAATCTCGCGAGCAGGCCATCACACGCGTCGGCGTAGGCGAGACCAAGCCGGTGGTGAAAACGGCCGGCGTCGCGTCGCATGCGCGCCAAGTGCTTGGCAGCTCTGTCGAAATCGCGGGCGAAGAGAGCAGCCTCGCCAACGGTCGGTAGCAGCCATTGGAGCGCCCACACGATGTATCCGGTGCGATCGGCGATGGCGAGTCCCGCCTCGCCAATGCGAACCGCCTCCTTCGGGTGACCCTTGGCGAGATAGTACGACGCCAGGCCGAGGTGCGCGGGAATGATCGAAGGCACGTCGAGGGCGCGATCGCCCGCGCCGGCAAGCGATCCAGCTTTCTCCGCCCCGGCGAGCTTCCACGCTTCGTCGAAATACTCTTTCGCCTTTTCGTCGGAGCCCCGCCACAGATAGATCAGTCCGGACCAGACGTAAAGCCGCGGCAGCAGCACGCGCTGGTTGAGGCTCTTGGCGAGGCTGATCGTGCGCTCCGCGGTTTCGACCGCCCCATCCCAATCACCGATGCTCGAAGCGTATTGGACATAAAGCTCGGCCGACCAGAGAGGCAGGAGTGGAGAATGCATTTGCTCAGCGAGCCTGTCGCTCGCGCCGAGATGTTTCACGAACCCCGGCTCATCCCCGGAGATTCCCGCCAGCAGCGCCATTCCCCAATGCGCGGTCCACTCCAGCATGCGCTGACCCGCGGCTTCCGCGTGCGCGATTGCCTTCATCCCGTGCTCACGCGCAAGCTCGAGCGGTCCCGCCCACACGTAAAGAAGGAGGAGCGCTCTGTGCGCGCGAGAGAGAAGAGCATCGTTGCTCATTCCACCTTCCGCCGCCGACGCGAGCGCACCCTCGACCTCTGCCTGAGCCTCCAGCAAACGCCCCAGGTCCTGGAGGGCGATCCCTTTCGCGAGACGCAGCCTCACAACGGTCGACAGGTCGCTGGACTCCGACGCTTCCTGAAGTCCGGCTTCGTAGTGCGCGAGCGCTTCTGCGTACCTGCCGCTCCAGTAGCAGGCGAGACCCATGCGGTGGTCGATGTCAGCGAGCACCGCCCTCTCTCCTCGTGAGGCCGCGTCTTCGCGCGCGCGCGCCCACAGCGGCAAGGCCGCATCGTATTCGCCGAGCCGCTGCCGCATGCGCGCGAGAGTTGTGAGAATTTTCTCGCGCGGCGCGTCGGTGATCGTGGGATCCTTGTCCAAGTGCTCCAGAGCCGCGGCCAAATAATTGGCCGCCTCCCGGTTGGCGTATTTCTCTATGGCTCCGCGTGCTGCGGCGTAGAGGTACTTGACCGCCTTTCGCGCGAGTGATTGCGAATGGGCGCGAGCGAAATGGAGTGCGAGCTCGTCGGCGTGATCGAGTGCCGCGGCGCCATAAAGACTCTCGAGCGCCTCACCGATGGTTGCGTGGAGAAGCCGGGCGCGCGCCTGCCCCAGCTCGGTGTAGATCACCTGCTGGAGCAGCGGATGCGTGAAATCATAGTGGATGGCATCGACGTTTCCCGTTTCCGCGAGGACTCGCTGGGCACGCAACTCCTCTACGCCGGCGATGATTTCCATCTCCGCCAGGCCTGAGACTTTTGCGAGCGTGTCGTATTCCGCTCGCGTCCCGATCACGGCGGCGAGGTTGGCGAGGGTCCGCGCGTTTGGCGACAGCCGGTCGATTCTTGCTTTGACGACGTCGCGGACCGTGGACGGCAACTGAAGGGTTTGCATTTCCCAGCCGGTCCAGCGGCCGTCGAGCTGCGTCAGTGCGCCGGAATCGACAAGCGACTTGAGGGTCTCCTCGACGAAGAAGGGATTGCCGCGGGTCCATTCATACAGCATCGGGGAGAAATGGCGCGTTACGGACTTCTCCACACCGAACATCTCCGCAACGATCTCCTCCACCTCCTCTCGTCCCAGAGGCTCCAGCTTGCGCACGGTGAGACAGCCCAGCCCCAAGAGCGATAGCTCCGTGCTGCGAAGGGTGGCGTTGGCATCGCGCTCGGCCTCGTTGTACGTCCCGAGCAGAAATATTTTCTGAGTCGCGATCTGTCGCGCGACGAAATGAAGCAGCTCGAGCGATGAAGCGTCTGCCCACTGAAGATTCTCCAGTACGATGAAGAGCGGCTGCTTGGCCGAAAGTCGTCCG
>JBBQWD010000129.1:0-5021 GCA_038210945.1 Gemmatimonadales bacterium | reverse complement strand
TTCGCGAGCTGTATGTCCTTGTTGAGCGCCGAGTCTGCGGCAGCGGTGTTGTCTGACTTCGCGCACGCACCAGCGAAAAGCGCGAGCGAGAGCAGCAGCGACGCTTTCATCCGGGGAATATATTGAACCATTAAGCCTCCTCCATCATAGTGACGAGCGCCTGAGTGTGCCCCAAGCTCAAGAGTAGTGTAAACGGCAATCCACATGCCAGATGCTGAAGAATCTAAGACATGCTGCGCCATATTACAGACCGTACTGGATCACGTTCTCGTTCGGGCTGCTGATCGTCGTCGCCTCGTCGGCTCTCACCAGTGTTATCCCCTGGCTGCTCCGCCGAGCGATCGACGCGATAAGCGCCGGCGCCCCCATGCGAACCGTATGGCAGCTGAGCGGGCTCATAGTGCTGGCGGCGATTGTCGGCGGAGGTTTCAGGTACGGAATGCGCGAGCTGATGAACGGCGTCAGCCGCTGGATCGAGTACGATCTTCGGAACGATCTCTTCACACATCTTGAGACGCTCGACGCCGCGTACTTTGCACAAACGCGAACGGGCGACATCATGGCGCGACTGACAAACGATCTGGGCGCGGTCCGCACGGCCGTCGGGCCCGCTGTCATGTACCTCGCCAATACAATCACTGGCGGGTTGTTCGCGCTTTTCTTCATGCTGCGGATCGACGTCAACCTGACGCTGATGGCACTCGTGCCAATGCTGTTCCTGCCGGTGATGACGATCCGGATGGGAAAGGCGATCCACGACCGGTTCGAGGCCGTGCAGGAACACTTCTCCACACTCACTACTCGCGCGCAGGAGAACCTGAGCGGGGCGCGAATCGTCCGCGCGTACCGCCAGGAGGCGGCCGAGGTCGCGCGGTTTGGCGCGATCAACGAGCAATACCTGGCGCTCAATATGTCGCTGGTGCGTTTGTGGGGAACCTTGAATCCTCTATTCGCGTTCTTCGGCGGATTGGGCGCCGTGATCGTCCTCGGCGCCGGCGGAGCGCTGACGATCAACGGCACCATCTCGGTTGGCTCCTTCGTCGCATTCGGGCTGTACCTGACGATGCTGACGTGGCCGATGATCGCGTTGGGCTGGGTGGTAAACCTTTTTCAGCGCGGCGAGGCATCGATGGGCCGGCTGAACGAGATCCTCCACGTCGGGCCGACGATCCGCGCCGAGCAGCCGGTGCAGCACCTCCCGCAGTCTGGTGGCGGGCGCACGATTGAATTTCGGAACGTTGGATTCCACTACCCGTCCGATCCGCCGGGCGAGCCACGTTGGGTTTTGCGGAACGTCAGCTTCACCGTGCCCACGGGCGCGACACTGGGCATCGTCGGCGCAACCGGGAGCGGAAAGAGTGCGCTCATCGATCTCATCCCGCGAATGTATGATCCGCAGGAAGGGGAGATACTCATCGACGGCGTCCCAACGCGAAACATTCCCATCGAGGAGCTTCGCGGCGAGATCGGATTCGTTCCCCAGGAAAGCCTTCTCTTCAGCGACACGATCGGATCGAACCTTTCTTACGGGACGAATGAGTCCGCATCGGCGGAGTGGGCCGCGAGAGTCGCACAGCTCGACCAGACGATCGGTGAATTCCCCGGACGATACGAAACCATCCTCGGCGAGCGCGGAATCAACCTCTCCGGCGGACAGAAGCAGCGCGCCGCGCTCGCACGAGCGCTGGCGAGGAAGCCGGGAGTCGTGTTGTTGGATGATGCGCTCTCGGCAGTCGATACCCACACCGAAGCGGAGATCCTTCGCGCGCTGCGCGAGGCGTTGTCGGCGAGAACCGCGCTCATTGCCTCACACCGGATCAGCGCGATACGCGATGCGACGTGGATCATCGTGCTCGAGAAAGGCCAGGTGGTCGAGCAAGGGGTTCACAGCGAGCTAATGGCGCTGCGAGGGCGCTACTGGTCGCTATTGCGAAGGCAGCAGCTCCTCGACGCCGTCGAGTCGGACACGTTGGCAACGGATGCTGCGGCAACTACAATATGAGCATGCCCGACCGGTCCGATCCCGCCGCCCCGAAAAAGCGGCTAAAAACGCTCGAGGCCGAGGCAAAGGAAGCGCAGCGGACCATCGACGAGCTCAAGGCGCGCGACGCGCTCAAGACGCAGTTTCTCTCCAATATCTCGCACGATCTCCGCACCCCGCTGGCTGCCATCATCACGCACGCGGAAATATTGCGCGAGGGAATGCTGGGCGACCTGAATACGAAGCAGCGCGACAGCGTTTCCGGAATAGTGAACGGCGGGCAGCAGCTGCTCGACATGATCGACGAGATCCTCACGTATGTGCGTGGCGCGAGCGATCAGGTTACCCTCGCGCGGACGACCTTTTCGATTACCGAAGTGGTCGATCAGGTGCGCCTGCTCAATCAGGCGCTGGCAGCGAAGAAAGGCCTGACAATCGAGCGTCTCAATGGCGAAGACTTGCCTCCCGTGCATGCGGACCGCGACAAGTTGAAACACGTTCTCGGCAATCTCATTGGGAACGCGATCAAGTTCACCCCCGAGGGCGGACGCATCTGGATTCGCTTCTCGCGCCGCGGCAGGAACGCCGACGAGCTTGTCGTCGAGGTCGGCGACACGGGTCGCGGAATATCACGGGGGAATCACGAGCTGATCTTCCGGGAGTTCGCGCAGGTCGATGCCTCGCCGTCACGTCCGCATCACGGAACCGGATTGGGGCTTGCGATCGCGCGGAAGCTGGTCGAGCTCCACTACGGGACCATCTGGGTCGAGAGCGAGCTCGGAAAGGGGAGCCGTTTCTTCTTCACGCTGCCGCTCACCGCGACTACGTGAGCGCTCGCATTCTGATCGTTGAGGACAGCCCGCTGGTTACGGAGGCGTTCAGCATTCTGTTCACCGAGGCCGGTTACGAAGTTGACACGGCCGCGACCGTTGCCGAAGCGATCGAGCGCGGCACGTCAGAGGTGGTCGACGTGATGATCCTCGACATCTCGCTACCCGATGGAAGCGGACTCGAAGTGCTCGGCGCGCTCCGCGACAATGGCAGTCTTCCGCGCGCGACTCTGGCGATGACTGGCCACAACGATTCGGAGTCGCACCGCAAATGCATTGAAGCGGGTTGCGCCGAGGTTCTCCTCAAGCCCGTCCCGATAGCGGAGCTCCTACGCCAAATAAAGCGCCACCTACAGTAACGGAACGCCGCGCGCGCCCGCGCGCCGGACCGTTTCTACAGTGGTACTATCGCACGAAGTACCGTCCATTCGCGCGCGAGAAGCGGCCGCGTCCGCCTCAGCGCGGGCTGATAATGCTTCAGGTCGATGCCCTCGCCTATTCCGATTTGCGGCGCGCGCTGGAGCTGGGACTCTGTCCGACCATAGCACGATTGCTACGCGACGGATTCGCGCTCCGACGCTGGTTCTGCGGGCTGCCATCCGCAACGCCGTACTGCCAGGCGGGAATGTTTCACGGCGAGAACGGCGGCATTCCCGCGTTCCGCTTCTACGACAAGGCGGCGCGGAAGGTAATCACGTGCAATGCGCCTCACGGAGTGCAGTACATCCGCGATCGCATCCACTCGCCCGGAGCGTTGGCCGGCGGCTCGAGCTACGTGAATCTCCTCGACGGCGATGCGCAGACGGTGGCATTCACCGTCGCCACCCGCGAGAAGATGTCCGTGTACCGGCGGCTCGGCGGGACGCGAATGGCATTACTCATGTTGCTGCATCCGATCCGGATGGCGCGCATGGTTTTTCAGGGCGCGTTCGAGTGGCTGCTGGAGGAGTGGGAGCGCGCACGCGGCGAGCTCGCCGGCCGGGTGACGCACTCGGAAGGGATTTTTCCATTCATCCGCATCATCAGCAACGTCATCGTTCGCGAGCTGCAGACGATGGCGATTCTTCTCGACGTCTACCTCGGCGTGCCTGTCATCTACAGCACGTTCATGCAGTACGACGAGCTGGCGCACCACTTCGGGCCGTCGAGCAAGCAGGCGCTCGTGGACTTACGGCGCACCGATGCGCGGATCGCCGAGATCTGGCGGATGGCGCAGCTGGCGGGAGGGCGCGGGTACGATCTCGTGATTCTTTCCGACCACGGGATGACGCCCGCGCTGAGCTATCGCGTGAAGTACGGCGAATCCCTGGGCGCGACGGTACAGGGGATTCTCGACGAAACGCAAGCGAGCGGCAGGCCGGCACCGCGATCACTCGCCAGTTTTGCCGAGGACACGGAGTACGCCGACATCGGCCCCGAGGTCGTCGAAGCGGTCGCACAGCTGACACCTGCTTCGTTCGGAGCGAGAAGAGGCATCCGGAAGTTTCGTGACTGGCTGAGGAGCCGGTACGGGCTACGCGAGATCATCTTTCCCGAAAAGTACCGCGTAGATCGGACACACGATGTGGTCGTGACGTACAGCTCGTGCCTCGCTCTGGTGTACTTCGCGGCGACGGAACGGCGCCTGACGCTCGAAGAGATCACGGCCGACGCTCACTGGTCCGCGCTGTACGAGCAGCTCATCTCGCACCCCGGAATCGGACTGGTTGCGACGCTCTCTTCCCGGGGCGTGAGCTTGGCGAGCCGGCACGGCAGAGCGCACTTGAGCGACGGTGAGATCGAGATCATCGACGGCGAGAATCCGCTGGAAATCTTCGGCACCGAGCCTTACGTGCTGCGCGCGGTGGATTCGCTGGTGCGACAGCCGAACGCGGGCGACTGCGTGCTGTTCGGCGCCTACGACGGCTACGACATCATCTCGTTCGATGACCAGGTCGGAGCGCACGGCTCCGCTGGCGGGGACCAGGTCTACCCGTTCATCATCTCGCCCGAGAAGCTCGGTCTGGGCGGAGAGGCGCTCGAGGATGCTCGCGACATACATCGCACCGTCCTCGCGCGCTATGCCGCGGCCAACGCCGAGAACGCTTCGCCCGGCGCGATTCGCCTGACGCCCGAAGCTCCTCTCACTGCCAGCTAACATCATTGCCGGTCAGTCGGGCGAGGGGGTCCTCTCCGCCGCTACGCTCGCTTGGTCGGAGCCCCTAACTACG
>JBBQWD010000128.1:0-5047 GCA_038210945.1 Gemmatimonadales bacterium | reverse complement strand
TTCAGCCAGTACTCGCCGCCGTTCGGGGTGTCGAGGCAGCCGATGAGATTCATCAGCGTCGACTTTCCCGATCCGGACGGACCCATGATCGCCACGTACTCGTTGCGACGGATGGCGATGTCGACGCCGCGCAGAGCGTGCACGACTTCGCCACCCATGTCGTAGTCACGCTTCAACCCGCGCGTGACGATTACCCAATCTTTTTCCGGAGCGGCGCCGGCTCCAGCCGCAACCGCCTGACGCTCAGCGGTGGTGCTGAGCGGGATTTCATCAGTATGCATTAGGTCTTCGCCGGCTCGCCGGCCTTCTTCGGTGTTTCCTTCTGTGCGCGCACAGTTGCGCCGTCCTTGAGCTCGCGGATGGCTTGGTACGTGCCGCCGACGATGTTCTCGCCTTCCTTGAGACCGGTCAGAACCTCGAAGTACTTCTCACCCGCTATACCCACCTTTACGGGGCGGAAGCTGACTTTGTTGTTGGCGCCCACCACGAACACACCCTCGACGTCGCGCTTCCCGACCTGTTTGGTCGGCGCCTTCTTCGCAAGAGTGAGCGCGGTGTCGGGCTTGACGCTGTCCTCGCGCACGGTCAGCGCGATGATCGGAATCGAAAGCGCACCGACTCGGGTCTGGGTGATGATCTTCGCCGTCGAGGAGAAGTCCGGACGAGTGTCGGGCGGAGCGTTCAGGAGCTGGATCGTGACTTCGTAGTCGATAGCCTGGTCCGCCGCTCCGCCGGTGCCGCCGGTGGTTCCGGATTTGACCGAGCTGTTCGAGATCTCCGATACGCGGCCGATGAAGGTGGTGTCGGGGAACGCATCCAGTTGTATCACCGTCGAGTCGCCAATCTTGATCCGCGACACGTCCGTCTCGTCGACCTTGACCTTCGTCTCGAGCACGCTCATGTCGCTGATCGTCAGCATCGTGGCAGCGTCCTTGTTGAACGTGCCCTGAATCGCCGTCTCGCCTTCTTCTACGCTGAGGCGTGTCACGCGTCCGCTCATCGGCGCAACGATCGTCGTCTTGCTCATGCTCGACTGCGCGTCGCGCAATGAAGCGTTGGCCTGATCGATCGCGTGATTCGCCGCTTCGAGCTGTGCCTGCGCGACTTCGGCCTGTGTGCGCAGCTGCTCGACTTGCTCATCGGAGACCAGGGTAGGATTTGCCTTCTTGAGGGCCATCAGGCGGTCCAGATTGCGCTGTGCCTGAGCGAGCGCGGGTTTCGCCTGCGCCGACTGCGACCGCGCCGATGCAACCGCGGCCGTCGCTCTCTCGACGTTGGCGCGGTACTGGGAAGGATCGATCTCGAGCAGGAACTGACCCCGCGTCACCATCTGGCCTTCCTTCACCGCTAGCCGGACGATCCGGCCGCTGATGTCGGCGCTGACATTGACCTTCGTATGCGGCTGAACCTGCCCGCTCGCGGTCACTGAGGCGACGAGGTCTCGCTTCTGGACTTTCTCGACGCGGACTTCGACCGCCTTGTTGCGGCCTTTCATCGCGCTGGTCACGCCGATGATCACGATCGCGAGTACGATCACGCCGGCTACTGACCACTTGGTGCGTTTCTTCATTTGTCGATCCGATTAGCGAAGGGGATGGCCAACGGCACTCTCGAGAATAGCGAAGGCCTTGTGATAGTCGTAGATGGCATTGATTCTCTCACTCTCGGCGCGCTCGTAGGTCGCGCGAGCCTGGGTGAGGTCGACGAACGTCGTCGCTCCGATCTTGTAGCGGTCCTGCACGAGCTTGAGCTCCTGCCGCGCCTTGGCCGCGTTCTGCTCCTGCAGCGCGACGGTCTTCTCCGCCGTCGTGACGGTCAGGTACGCAGCCGTTACATCGGCCGTGAGCGCGAGCTCTCTCGCCTTCACGCTGTAACGCGCGTCGGACCGGCTCGCCATGGCTTCCTGCAACCTCTGCTCGCGCGCGAAGCCGTCGAACAGCGGGAGGGACAACATCGCACTGAATGAGCGCGGCGATTTCGTGAAGGTGAACGGAAACCTCGCGTTGTTGTCGCGTATCGCCTGCGCGTCCGTGGCAGTGAAGGCCATCGAGTTGCACAGCGCCAGCTGGTTCGAAAGGTTGAGCGCTGCCCGCACTTCTTCCTGCCGGATGCAGCTGGCACGCGATGCATCGAGCTGCGCCGACGCCTGCGTCACCGGGAAATTCGAGTTGGCATAGCCATAGGTGTAGCCGCCAATCCCGGTCGATAGCGAGAGGGTCGGTGAGTACTGACCTTTCTCGCGTCTGACGTTCAAGTCGGAAACGCGCTCGCGCGAGCGCAAAGCCAGCACTCCCGGGTTCTGGTTGTGCGCCGATGCGATCAGCTCCTGAAGGTTGATGTTCAGGGGGACGACCGGGAACTGGCTCACGAGCTTCACGTTTGGCGGTTGGGTAATTCCCATCAGCTGGAACAGTCTGAGCTTCTCGATCTCCACTTGGTTCCTGGCCTTGAGCACCTGAACCCGCTGAAGGCCGAGCGCGACTTCCGCGCGCTGCACATCGAGCTGCGTTCCGGAGCCGACGATCTCCCGCGCCTGCGCCAGAATCAGCTCCTGTTGAGAAGCTACGACGAGCGAGTCCTGCAGGTCGGCGGTCGCTTCAGCCTGCAGCTCCGACAAGTACTGCTGTGCAACGTTGCTGCGGAGCGTCTCGGTGTTGCCCGTGATGTCCGCTTCCACGGCGTCGCGATTGGCGCGTTGGAGACTGGGCGTGATCAGCGTTGCGCTATTGAGCCGATAGTTGAATCCGATCGAATAGCTGGACTGATTCACATCGGAGCTCGCTCCGAGCCTAGTGCCGCTGAAAATCTGCTGGCCGCCTTGCTGGCGCTGCGCGCTGAGCGACGCGTCGACGCTCGGGAGCAGCGCGCCGTAAGCGCTTCGTACCGCCGCGCGCGCGCCGATTCGGTTGTTGAGCGTCTGTTGAAGCACCGGATTGTTGCGGCGAGCCAGCTCGATGGCCTGGTCGATCGTCAAGGTGGTCTGACTCGCTGAGTCGCGCGGGACAACCTGGGCAGATGCCTGCGTGGCAGCTGCAACTAGACCAAAAAGGTACAAGTGTCGCATCATTGAATAGGAAGGTGGGTTTTCATCATCTACGGGCAACTATACAACAGAGTTTCAGCGCGGAAAACATTGAGTTTCCTTAAGATTGAATTAAGGATGTCTAACGCGCCTTGCCGCCGATGAACTCGCCGATCGAATCGAGGTCGGGCCTTATTCCGCCGGCGCCGGAGCCAGGAAGATTCGATCACTGATCTTGGCGAAGATCCGCTCGTACAAGAGCTTGCCTTTGTCCGCGGACGACAGCGATGGCCGGCCGATCGAGCCCGCGCTCCCGCTCGGCACCGTCAGCCAGCCCCGCCTGTATCGTCGGAGCTGCTCGCGGGACATCATGTAGTCCTGCGCCAGATCGAGGTTGACGAGCTCCGGCCTCAGGAACAGCATGATCGACGTGTCGACCTCGTCGCCGTGCATCGCTTCCCTCTGTCCCTGCAGAAGGTCGGAAAGATTGACGCCGAAGATGTCGACGACGCGAACTCTGGCGGCGGTCGTGATCACCGTCGCGAGCGCCTCCTGATGCGGATCGTGCCCGTGCGCCGTGATGAGTATGAACTCGCGGACGCCGGTGGCCTCCCACGAATCGAGCAGGTCGTTGAGCATCCGGTGGAGTGTTTTCTTACGCAGCGACGCGTTCCCGGTGAACCCTCTTTCCGTGTCGACGTTGACTCCGTACTCCACCGTTGGAGCCCTCAACACGCCATATTCCGCTGACAGATCGTCGCAGATGTGCTCGACGATGATCGTGTCGCAGCCCAGCGGCAGATGAGGCCCGTGCTGCTCACACGTCCCAATGGGAATGATGAGCCGCGGATCGTTGCCGAGGATGGCAGTGACCTGCGCCGGGTTGAGCTCCTTGACGCGGAGCGGGCCGGAACTTGGAAGGGGGGAGGGAAGGGTCATCGCATCAGCTGGTAGTCTCAATGTAAGAAGCGGGAGCCTGCGGCGACGCGCAATCCTCGCGTTGGCCGCCATCCCGCTTTTCCTGATGGCGATGTGGGTAAGAACCCCCGCGCTGCCGCGCACCGCGGGCACCAGCGGAACGACCGACGGCGAGCGACCAGGTGCGGCGGAAGGCGCGGTGCGAGCGCTCGAGCGGGCTGTCTCGGACGCCATCGAGAGTCTCGATGAGCGGGCCACGAGCGCGCTGGCCGCGCCGGCTGATCAAGCGCGTGCGTTCGATCATGTCTCCGCGCGCTCTCCGCGAAAGGCGGATGAGTCGGTCGTGCTGTTCGATCACAACCGTCCGCTCGCGTGGTCGGGCGAGATGAGGATCGATCCCGACAGCGTCACGACTCCACTGAGCGTGGCTTTCAGCCCATTCTATACGACGCTCAATGTTGTGAAGTCGCGCGGAGATCGGCGCGCTGTCGCATCGGCAGTCCTTCATGCCGCGCCGCCAGCCGATCGGCTCGCGCAGTCGATTGACTCGCGGCTCGCTCCGGCTCAGGGAGTTGCTTCATACAAGTTCTCCGCGCTCGACGACCCTCGCGGCGGACCGGTGCTTTCATATAGAGGGTCGCCCCTCGTCCGCGTACTGCCCGAGCTCGCCACTAGCGAGGAGACAAGATTCCGCAGGGCGGCGATGCTGCGCGCCCGGGGAACTGTCGCCCTTGTGATCTTCGCGCTCGCGTTCTTCGTCTTCGCGTGGCGGGACAGGCGGACTCTCGCTGACCGGCTCTTCGCGGTCGCAGTTCTTTTCGCCATCACCGCGCTGGTTCCGTGGAATTCGTTCTCGAACACCTCGAGGCTTTTCGATCCGGCGTATTACTTCTCCAGACTCGCCGGCCCCTTCACAGCCAACGCCGCGGCGCTCCTCATAAGCTCGGCGCTGTTCCTCATGGCCGTGTATGCCGTGATCCGGGCTCGGCCTGACGCTCGTTGGCCCCGCGCCTACGCGGCTCTCGGAGCTCTGGTTACGCTCGGGGTGGGGATTCCGATCGCGTCAAACATCGTCCGCGGTATCGGTCAACCACCGTGGGGAACGAC
>JBBQWD010000127.1:0-5075 GCA_038210945.1 Gemmatimonadales bacterium | reverse complement strand
TGAAGAGGTGGTCAATGGCGAAGTCGGTGTTGATTGCTGTCGGGAAGAATTTCCAGGACCGCAACTATCTCTATCCAATTCCACAGAGTGAAATCGACAAGTCGGGCGGAAGCATAACGCAGAATCCCGGCTACTGATTCGAATTTGAGATGGTCTTTCCGTCCGAGCCGAATAGGTGAACGCGCTCGGGCGGAACGCGAACTCTGATGGTGTCACCAACGTCGGGCAGCTGATCGTTCGACATTGACGCCATGAGGCGGCTGCCCCCTTCCACGTCGAAATGGACGTGGCTGGTGCCGCCGAGTCGTTCCACCAGTACCACGCTCCCCGGGAGCGCGTCGGCGTCCGAGGAAGGGTCGATGCGGAGGTCTTCAGGACGTATCCCGAGCGTCAGCGGATCAGCTGGCTTTGCCGTTCCCGTGTTGTCGCGGCGCAGCTTGATGGTGACGCCAGTGGCGATGAACGACACCTCGCCGTTCTCTTCGCGTAAGGTGCCCTCCACGAAGTTCATTGGCGGGGTGCCGATGAAGCCCGCAACGAAGCGGTTGACTGGAGCACGGTAGAGGTCGATCGGGCGGCCGATCTGCTGGATTCGCCCGTCGGCGAGCACGACGATGCGATCGCCGAGCGTCATCGCTTCGACCTGGTCGTGCGTGACGTAGATGGTCGTGGTCTTTAGGCGTCGCTGCAGGCCGCCGATCTCGATGCGCATCTGTGCGCGGAGGCCGGCGTCGAGGTTGGACAACGGCTCGTCGAACAGGAAAACCTTGGGCTCACGCACCATCGCGCGGCCCATCGCAACGCGCTGGCGCTGGCCTCCGGATAACTGCTTGGGCTTGCGATCGAGCAGCGGCGCCAGGCCCAGCATTCCCGCTGCCCAAGTGACTCGACGATCGATCTCCGTGGCCGCGATCTTCCTGATGCGAAGCCCGAGCGAAAGATTCTCGCGCACGGTCATGTGCGGGTAGAGACCGTAGTCCTGGAAGACCATCGCCACGTCGCGCTCGCGGGGAGGGAGCTGGGTGACATCAGTGGCGTCGATTCGTATCGTGCCCGAGGTCACTGCCTCGAGGCCGGCGACCATGCGGAGGATTGTCGACTTGCCGGAGCCTGAGCCGCCGACCAGGACCAGTAGCTCACCATCAGCCACGACGAGGTCGAAATCCTCCACGACTACAGCGTCGCCAAAGCTCTTACGAACATGATCGAACGTGACTGAAGGCATTTATTGCATCCCGCCTGAAGCGTGCGAGGCAGCGTTCGGGGTTTGGCGGAGGGGATGCAAGTTTTGAGTTGTCAGTCCGTTAGTGGGACAGATATTAGTGGTTGTCAGTGGAGAGGGGCGAATGGATTCGGGTGCGGCGGCGGAAAACAGAGTGCGCAGTTGGTGAGACTGCGCAGAAAATGCACGTGTGCAGGACTTTCGGCGGCTACTGGTGTGGCAGAGGGCCCACGAGCTCGTGCTTGGCGTGCGACGCGCGGTTCGGCAATTCCCGCGCAGCGAGCGCGGTTCGCTCAAGTCGCAGATGACCAACGCGGCCGAATCGATTGCCTTCAACATCGTCGAAGGCTGTGGCTCGGCCAGTTCAAAAGAGTTCGCTCGCTTTCTTGATATAAGCATCAAGTCCACCTGCGAGCTCGAGTACCAATTGCAGCTAACACTCGACGCTGCTCTCCTTCCACGCCTAGTCTGGAACCCGCTCTCGACCGAAACCGTAGAAATCCGACGCATGCTTTGTGGCCTCCGCCGCAAGGTGCTCCACCGCTCAAGTCCGAAACACAACTCCACTGACAACCACTGACCAACTAACAACTCAAGACAGTCCCCTCAAAACTTGCATCCCCTTTAAGAGACCCCGTAACCAGTGACTCGTGCCCTGCTATCCTTTGATCCCTGCCCCCGCCATGCTTTCAATGAAGTTCCGTTGCAGGAACGCATAAGCGACCACAACTGGTATCACCAAAACCATGGCGGAGGCCAGCGAAACGCCCACCGACCCCGCGCCTCCGCCCAGCGCAAAGACCGTAAGCAGTTGTGGAAGTGTCATGAGCTGCTGATCACGGACGACGAGGAGCGGCCAGAGAACTTCGTTCCACGATCCCATAAACGTAAAGATCGCCACGATCGAGAGCACCGGCTTTGAGAGCGGCCAGAAAATCGTGAACAGAATCCTCATCTCGCTCATTCCGTCCATGCGCGCCGCGTCGATGAGCGATTGCGGGATCTGCAGAAAGAATTGTCGCAGCATCAGGATCGCCGTAGCGTTGAAGAGGTACGGAAAGATCAACGCCGTATAGGTATCGATCCAACCGAGCTGTACGATCAGCGTGTAGAGAGGAATCAGCGTCAGCTGACCTGGGACGAGCAGCACCGCGAGCGTCGCGGCGTTGAGCACGGGACGCCCGCGAAATGACAATCGCGCCATCGCGTAGGCCGTGATCGAGCCGAACACGAGAACGGCAAGCGTGATCGTCGTGGCGACCATCGTGCTGTTCAGGAGAGCCCGGCCGAATGGCGCGCGCGCCCACATCGTTCGGTAATTGTCGAGCGTGAAGTGGGCCGGTATGAGCGCCAGCGATCCGAATTCCTCGCGCGGCTTGAACGTGCTCGACGCCATCCAGAGGAATGGATAGATGAAGGTCAGCGCCGCGAGACCCAGCCCCGCATACAAGGCGATCCGGCGAAGCATCCTCACAACGCTTCTGCCTTGCCGATCACGCGGCGCTGGATGAAGACAACCACCCCGATGATCAGTGCCAGCGCCACGCCGATCGTGGCGGCGTAACCCATTTTCTGATATGCAAAGGCGTTGGTGTACAGGTAGAGCACGACTGAGTAGGTGCGGCGTAGCGGACCGCCTCCGGTCATCACGTACGGCTCGATGAAGAGCTGAAATCCGTTGATCGTCGAGAGCGTGACGACGAGAATCGTCTGCGGCAGCAGCGAGGGCAGCGTCAGGTATCGGAAACGTTGCCACGCCGACGCGCCCTCGATCTCGATCGCCTCCTGGCAGCTTCGCGGGATGTACTGTAGACCAGCGAGATAGATGATCACGTAGAAGCCAACGTTCTTCCACGTCACCATTACGGCGATCGCGGGCATCGCCGTGTTGGGGTCGGTGAGCCACGACACAGGCGTCAAGCCGATCTTGACGAGCAGCTTGTTGATCAGACCGACGTCGGTGGCGTAGAGATTACTCCAGAGGATTGCGACTACGGCGCCGGAGATGACGACCGGAAGGAAGAACGCGGCCCGCCAGAAGCCGCGGCCTGCCAGCTTCCGATTGAGCGCCAGCGCGAGGCCCAGTGCGGTCACGATCTGCAGCGGGACGTGAATGCTGAGGAAGACGAAAGTGTTCGCGACGGCGCGCCAGAAGCGCCCATCGTTGGCAAGCATTCTCAGATTGTCGAAGCCCGCAAAGGACGGAGCTGTGACGAGATCCCAGCGGAGAAACACCAGCACGAGCGCGAACACGATCGGGTACGCCGAGATTACGAGCAGGAAGGCGGCGTAGGGCGCCGCCATCAGAGACCCCGATCGCTGTTCAGCGCGCATTCACGATGTTCCTCGCTTCAGCGGCTGCGCGGGCCAGTGCCTGCCGCACCGGGACCTTGGCGTAGATGGCGGACTCCTCATACGCTTCCGAGATGAGGTCGAATATTTCGACGACATCGGGATCCACATCGATGTCTCGGGTACGCTCGACATACTTTGCATACGTCGAGAGCGTCGGCCAGGTTTTGAGTGAGGCCGTGAAGCGCGGATCGGTCGCAAGTCCGCGGCGGTATGGCAGCTGGCTGGCGTCCTCCAGCAGCAGGCGATCGGCGGCGGGCGACGTGAGATACGCAACAAAGCGCGCCGCCTCGTCAGGGTGCCTGGTCGTCGAGAAGATGGCGATGCTGCGGAGATCGGCGAACGCGTAGTGCTTGTCAGGAGACGACGAGTCCGGCGCCGGCATGGGAACGACATCGAAGTGCAAACCCTGAACCTTCAGCTCGTTGAGCTCTTTCAGGAACCACGGCCCGATGATTTTCATCGCCACCGTTCCATCGATGAAGGGATCCCGCCCAATCGCGAAGTTCGAGTGGGGCAGTCCTCCTTCAGCAAATCCGCGCCGAAAGAGCTCGAGCGCCGCCACCGCCGCTTCGTTCTCGAACACCACTTTGCCGTTCACCACTAGCGTCTTGCCACCGGAGCCCGCCAGATACAGCGGGTAGAAATCGTAGAATCGCTCGTACCAGGTCGTCTTGAGTGTCGCCCAGAGCCCCCACCGATCGGGCCGGCCATCTCCGTCGGTATCACGCGTGAGACGCTTGAATGCGGCTAGCAGCTCGCTGTGCGTACGCGGAGGGCGGACTCCTGCCGCTCGCAGCAAATCGACGTTGTACATCAGCATCTCGGGATTCGTCTTCCACGGAAAAGCGTAGATCCCGCTGTCTGACAGTCGGAGCGAGGAAAGCATCGCCGGAGTCGTCCGTTCGTTGAGGCGCGCCGCCGTTGCGACGCGATTGTCCAGTCGCACGACACCTTTGGCCCGGACCAGTCGCGCCAGCAGGGCGGAGGAGACGTTGGAGCTGACGTCGGGCGTGGCTTTAGCGACGATCGCGGCGAGCAACACTTCTTCGGAAGAACGACCCGCCGGCAATGGCTGCACTTGCACCTGAACGTCGGGATTCTCGGCGTTCCACTGCTTCGCCAGACGCATGGCGAGACGAGTCTCGGGGGGATTTGCCGCGGGCCAGTACGTCAACGTGATCGGTGTAGCCGTGGTCGACGCGCGTTCCACTCCGACGGTGCCGTTGGCCGCGCGTCGCAGCACCACCCGCGCGTGGCCCGAGCCGGCGAACTCGCGCCGCTCGGGGATGCTCGCCAGTGACGATGCCGGCGCGCCGATCGCTCGGTAGTGGAGATACTGCGACGCTTCTGGATTGCTGGCCACGCGTTGCAGGGCCAACAGACCTTCGATCGTCGATTCCGCTCCCGCGTTCCGATTCAAGCGCAGCGGTGACGGACCATCGATCCCATCGAACGTCCGGCCGGTCGCTTCGTCGTACATGTTAACGCGCGCGGGATT
>JBBQWD010000126.1:0-5105 GCA_038210945.1 Gemmatimonadales bacterium | reverse complement strand
TATGTGCCGGCACGAACCGAGTTGATTATTCCCCCGTAATCAACCACGAAGGTCGGCAAGTCACTGGCGCAGAGCGCGGCGGGGTTGGGCGCGACGTGGGCGACTATCGCGAGCTCGTCAGCTCGGCGACTCACGCCCGCGCTCACGATTGTGGCACACATCGCAGGTCTCGTTACACTGACTGCAACGTACTCCATGCCCCCTGAGACGCGCACCGTAGGAACGATTTCACCCGCAACCGGCGAGCGGGTCTGGACGGAAATCGGGAGAATCTCGGATGTCGCCGGCGCGGTCAGGGGTTCGCTACATGAAGCTTGCGAAACGAGTCCAACTACGAGTAGCGCGCGCAAAGACAAGGAATAGTTCATTGGCTCCCTCCTGTTGGTTGAGATCTCTGATAATCGCAGCAAAGATCAGGCTAGTCCTTGCTCAGAGATAGCTCAGCCACGCATCGCTCCGCCGCTGCTTGAGCGCCGCGAACCACCGGCAAAGTGGATACATCGCGACCACGACGAAGGCCCAAGTCAGATAGACAACCGGCAGCGAGAATCCCCAGCCGGGAGGCGCGCTGAACGGATAGTGCCCGAGATCGGGCGACTCGAACATCCAGTGCGCCGATCCGTATCGCAGGTAACAAACGACAACAGCCAGCAGGTGTATCAGCGCAAAGTGCAATATGTAGTAGAACAGTGGCACCTTGCCGATCACGAGCGCAGGGCGAAGGACTCTCGGCGTCCCGCGGTCGACGGACGACAGAAAGATCATCGCGGGACCCAGAGTCATCAGCAGGAACAAGAGCGACGGCGGGTACTTGGTCGTGTTCAGGAATGAGAGCACGGTGAACACCGCAGTCTTCTGCGGCATCCAACGTGACGGGTCACCGTAGATATTGATGCCGCGAATCACCAGGAATGCCGCACTCAGAGCGAACCCCAGCCGGAGGAGAAATGCGCGCCGCCGCTCCGCGTCCCAACTATAGACCTGTCCGAGACCGTATCCCACGGCCGTGACGCCGATCCACGGAATGAGTGGATAGCCGACGAACACCACATGAGCCGGGGTGTTCAGGACGAAACCCGGTGAATGCAGAATGGACCACAGCGGGTTAGCCGACTGAACAGAATCGAGCAGGTTGTGACCCGCGATGATGACGGCGCCTATCGCGGTCACGACGGACCCCGGCAAGCGAACGAGCGCGGAAAGCGTGATCATCGACCAGCCGAGCGCCCATATGACGAGCAGCATCGTCACTCGATAGTCGAAATTGAACTGGTAGGCGAAGCACCGAACTACTACGACCTCCAGAAAGATCAGCCACAGCCCGCGCGTGAAAAGGAATCGCGACAGCTCACTCGGAGACTTGCGTCGCAGCGAGAGGTACGCACCCGTGCCCGTGAGCAGAAAGAACACCGGCGCGCAGAAGTGTGTGATCCAGCGCGTGAGGAACAACGCGGCCGACGCGTTGGCCAGATCCGTAGGATTCTGTCCGGGTATGCCGAAAAAGTCTCGCGTGTGATCGAGCGCCATGATGATCATGATCACACCGCGAACGACGTCGACAGATTCGACGCGCACGCGGATCGGCGTGGCGCTCACGTTCACGAGCCGCTAAACAGGCCGGTTACCCAGGTGCCACTTACTTCAACACCATCATCGAACGCTGTTGCTCCGTCCCCACGCCGCCTGGTCGCCCAGCCGAACACTGCCTGATAGAACTTGATCGACCGAGCGATGTCGGCGGTGGGAATCTCGAGGTAACAGATCTTACCGTTTCGTGAAGCCATTCTCGATCCTTCTCTTAATTCAGCGGCTCCTCACCCAGCGAAACAGTACGCGCACCCCAGCTCCTGCGCCCGGCCCACGCCCAGCACGCCGGACGGTACCACCTGGACGCCCGGCAACACGCCGGCGATCCATTCATTCTTCACCGCGACAGGGTCGAGCCCCATCTTCTTGGCAGCGCCGCTGCTGTAAATGGTCATCGCGACGTCGCATGCGCCGACGAGCACACCCGACTTGAGCAGCTCGGCGATTCCCAAGCCCGGAATCGGAAGCCCGGTAATCGTGGCGTAAGGATTCCGCTTGGCGGCCGCGTCGCCGTCCTTGATTACGAACATCTCACCGAGACTGTACTTGGCCCAAAGCGCGTCATTCAGCGCGAGCGGAAGCGCGCCGTGTCGGAGGATGACGACGGCGGTGGTCTGACCGGGATACGTGACTGCCATCGTGTTGAGGTACACACGGGGCCAGATGGCCACCAGGCCGCTATTCGGCTCCGGCGCGTCGAAGACCATCTTGTGCTTTCCCTTGATCTTCCCGAACCATGCGTCGAGCGCGGCGTCGAGCGATCGTTCGCCGTGCGCGGTTTCGGCGGCAAGTCGCGACGGAATTGCGCCGTTCAGGCCGACAGCAGCTGCGGCCGCGGCGATACTGCCGAGGAAGCCTCGGCGCGCCGTTTTGGACGCCATGAGATCAGACATAAGCACCCCCTCCTGGCCAATGGCCATGAATTAGTTAGGAGGCCAAAGTAGCACTCTTCTCACGGCGCGATAGGGGCTGACGTGAGAACTCCCTACGCGGCGGAGGGGGGACCTCGTAGTGCAGGCCGGCCGAGGCACCGCCGCCTACGATCCAGACGTTTTTTCTGCCGGCGGCCGCGACCCGATCAATTCAATAACTTCGACAGAATGATAGTCCACGTAATCGACGGAACCTACGAGCTGTTCCGGCACTTCTACGGCCAGCGTAGCTGGAATAAAGGGAAGGACAAGCCGTTCGGCGCCGTTGCCGGAGTGCTGCACTCCGTGCTTGAGATGATCGAGACCGGCGCGACGCACATCGGTGTCGCGACGGACCACGTGATCGAGTCCTTTCGCAACGAGCTCTGGCCAGACTACAAGACGGGTGAAGGAATCGAGCCAGCGCTATACGCGCAGTTTGGGCCGCTCGAGTTTGCGCTCGATGCGATGGGAGTGTCGGTCTGGCCGATGACCGAGCTCGAGGCCGACGACGGCCTCGCTTCGGCCGCCTTTCTCGCGGCGGAAGATCCGCGCGTCGACAAGGTGTGCATCTGGGCAAACGACAAGGATCTCGCGCAGTGCGTTCGCGGTGATCGCGTCGTGCAGATCATCCGGAAGGGCATGCAAGTCCGGAACGCTGAGGGCGTGCGCGCCAAGTTCGGAGTCGAGCCGGCGCTCATTCCCGACTACCTCGCGCTCGTTGGAGATTCTCAGGATGGCTATCCCGGTATTCCGGGGATCGGCCCCAGCACTGCGGCGTCTCTGTTGAACCGTCACGGTCCGATCGAGTCGTTCCCCGATTCAGTACTCGGCGCCCAGCGCGAGCGGGCAATCCTGTTCAAGACGCTCGCTACTCTCAGAACGGATGCACCACTCTTCGTCGATGTCGACGAGATCGAGTGGCGGGGGCCAACGGAGGCATTCTCGGAATGGCCACAGCGAATGGCCGACGAGCGCATTCAGGCGCGCGCTGAAAAAGCGGTCGCGGCCAGAAGCGCGACGTGACGGCACCCGCCCTACGCTGGACTCCAGCGCGACCAAACGCGCTCGTAATCGCCTGCTCGGATGGGCGCTTGCAGGAGGCCACTGACGCGTTTCTCGCGCGCGAGTTCAAGATCACGCGGTACGATCGTTTCTATGTTCCGGGCGGTGGCGGCGCGCTCGCCTCCAGCGGCACCGATGCCGTTCGCGCCCAACAGATGTGCGCCGAATGCAAGTACCTGGTGGATCTGCACGCGGTCAGGCGCGTGATTGCGCTCTTCCACGGTCCGTCCGCGGCTGGTCGAATCGAAGCGGCTTGCGCGGACTATCGGCGCAAGCTTCCCTGGGCGAATCTCGCCGAGCTCCGCGCCCAACAGGAGGCCGACGCACTCGATCTTCTCAAGCGACGCCGCGAATGGGCAAGCGAGGCGGACGTGCTGCTCTATCGCTGCGAGGTTGACGCAGCGGGGCAGCTCACGTTTGTGAATCTCGATCCTCAATGACAGGTAGAGGTCGGTGACGAGCTCGTCACTTGGGTTGTTCTTTAGAATGCTCTTTGACAGTCGCGCCCAGGTGCTCACTATCTACTGATGCGGGGTCGAACCCATCAGCTCGGACATCCAGCAATAACGTGTATCGACTATCAGGAGCGAACTCTTCGCGGATCGGAATCGGCGAGCCAGGCTCAGCGGAAGCGAGCTTTACTTCCACTAGCTCCGCGAGGTGGGTGAGAGCCGCCAAAGAACCTCGAATCGCCTGGCTGTCGAATCCAGCCTCCGGCCACGTCACTATTTCAAGAGATCCGTAGGGCCCGTAGTGCTTGTGCACTCCGTCCGTCGCGTTCTCTGGATCAGCGACGTAACCAAGCAGGAGGTCAGGAAAGTAGAGCAGGCCGGCGCGAGAGCCCGTGAGGGTCCAGGTCCTCTTCTGATCGTCCAGCTCGCAAAAGAACCCGAGCTCGCGCCACTTCTGTTTGATTTGCTCTTCCGTCATCCCGGATCGCGGCTGTTCTTTCTCGCGCATCATGCTGCGCGCGTAAAAACCGCCGGCCACCAGAATTGCGAGAATCACTAATGATGAAAGCACGATTAGAATCTATTGAGGGCCTGTAGTTTCCGTATTGAGATCTCTTGGACACAAGCGATGGCAAAGAAAGAAACAGCGGAAGTTCTCTCGATCGACGGGCGCGAGGTCCGCATCAGCAATCCGGACAAGCCCTACTTCTCGCGCGACGTCAAGCTCTCCAAGCTCGGCGTCGTCAACTATTACCTCTCGGTCGCGAGCGGAGCTGTCGCCGGGATCCGTGACCGGCCGAGCATGCTGAAGCGATTCGTCAATGGCGCCGAGCAGGAGCCGTTTTATCAGAAGCGCGCGCCCGACAATCGTCCGGAGTGGCTGAGGACCGTCACGCTCTCGTTCCCTTCGGGACGAACCGCTGAGGAAGTGGTCGTTGACGACGCCGCCGGCCTCGCGTGGATCGTCAACCTCGGCTGCATCGAGCTGCATCCACACGCCGTGCGCACGACCGATCTCGATCACCCCGACGAGCTGCGCATCGATCTCGACCCCGGACCAGGGGTCAAATGGGGCGACGTCCGCCGCGTG
>JBBQWD010000125.1:0-5146 GCA_038210945.1 Gemmatimonadales bacterium | reverse complement strand
GGACATATACGACCGGACTCACAATCAATTCCTGGAATCCCTCGCCACCACCGGCCTTATCGGGACGATCGCGTTTCTTGGGATCTGGATCGCGATTGGGCTGACACTCGTCAGGGCGTACCGCGCCGGCAGACTCTCGGTGCCGGCAGTCGCGGTGCTGTCGGGACTTCAGGTCGCGTACGCGACGTATCTGTTTTTCTGGTTTTTTGATCTCAACTCGGTGATGCTCTGGGTTCTCATCGCCGCGTTGGTCGCATCCCGGGGCACTGTGGGCTCGGTGGTTCTGGAAGCGAGCGGCCAGGGCGACGAGGAAGTAATAACGCGACCTATACTCGCTCTGGCATCGATCGTAGTTCTAGTCGCGGCTTTATACGGAGAAGGCTACATACCGCTTCGCGCGAATCGCGCTCTCGCCGAGATCGACTCACCGAGGGGGCCAGCCGCGCAAACCCTGTCACAGTTCGAGGTGCTCTCGAATTCGACGGCTCGCCAGGCGTCTCACGCGCCATTGATCATGGCGCAATTCATCAGCTCGCTGCGACCTCGCCTGAACGAGATAAGGGCCGACTCGGCCCAGCGGCGAATGCTCGACCGCGCCTTCATGGAATCCTTTGCGGTGTTTGGGCGCGAGATTCACCGCGACACCTTGAATGACAGACTCTACGCGCACGAAGGCGCTCTGCTCAATGATGCGGCGCTGTTCTACGAGTCTCCAGTCTATCAGCTGCAGGCGATCGAAGCGCTTCACAAGGCGATCGAGCTGAGTCCCCGTCGCATTCAGCAGCGGATGCTTCTCGCCACCATCTACACGGAGGCAGCGGACGACGAGCGGGCGCTCGTGGTGCTTCGCGACGCCGTGAAGACCGATCCGGAGCTTGGAGAGCCGCGCTATGGACTGGCGCAGGCTTACATTCGGGCGGGGCGGAGCGATTCGGCGCTGGCGATGCTCAAGACGTCGCTCGCGCTTGGTTACGTCGGCGCTCCGGAAACGTACCTGTCGATGGGAAAGCGCCTGGAGTTCGCCGGCCGCAGAACGGAAGCGGCAAAACTCTACGCCGACTATCTCGAGACGAAGTACACGAAGGCGGTCTGGAATCGGCCCGGCACGATCGACACGCCAGTGCCGTCAGCCGACCTCGCCGTGGCGGCGCATCTCCCACTCCTGTATGCGCGCGCGCAGGACAGCGAGCTCGCGATCAAGACGGCGGCGGCGCTTGCCGCATTCGATCCGTCGCGAGCATCGATCGTCGACCGCTTCGTCTCCGACATTGGCGCGCGCCGCCGTGGGAACTGGGTCGCAAAGAGCTCGCTGCTCCCGTGCGCATCCGTGCGCGCATCGCGTTGGCCTGATTCTGTCGCGCTGGGCGCGTGCGGAGTTTTCCGCCGAAAACTCTAGGCCTAGCGAGCAGCGCCGGCGGTAGCTGCCGCGGGCTGCCGGGCAACGCCGGCGCGATGGATTCTGAGTGCGGCAATGCGCCGGCCGTCCATCGCTACTACTTCCATCTCTCCCCCCGGAATCGGTATCCGGTCACCCATGCGCGGCAGGCGTCCAAGTTTCGCGAACGCGTAACCGCCAAGCGTGGTCCAATCGCCTTCCGGTATCTGCACGCGATAGTCGGAGCGAACGTCGATCAGCGACATCGATCCGGCCAGCTCGAGCACGCCATCCGTCATCACGGATTCGCGTGAGGCGAAATCGTATTCGTCGGCAATGTCGCCAATTACTTCCTCGACGAGATCTTCCATCGTCACGATTCCCGCGGTTCCACCGTACTCGTCGAGCACCACCGCCATGTGCGCGCGCGTCTTTCTGAGGTCGTCGAGCACACGCTCCGCCGGCCGGCTATCGGGCACGTACATCGGCTCCCGCACGAAGTCGGCGAGGTTGAAGGGCGCGTCACCCGAATGGAGCCACAGATCCTTGGCGAGGAACACGCCGATCACGTCGTCGAGCGAGTCACGGTAAACCGGATATCGCGAATAGCGCTCCCGACGGAGAACTTCCCACACTTCCTGCTCGGTCGCCTCTACGTCGAGTGCAACGACGTCGGTACGGGGACGCATTACATCTCTCGCCCTCTTCTCGTGGAAGTCGAGAACTCCGGCGAGCATGGCGCGGTCGGATTCGTCCAGCGTGCCGCGCGCGTGAGCCTGCATGACGAGGAACCGGATCTCTTCCGGGCTGTGACCCGTTTCATCGCTGGCCAGCTTTATTCCCAGAACCTTCAGCAAGGAATTCGCGGCGCCGTTGAAAAGCCAGATGAAAGGTGACATGAACCGCGAGAACACCATGAGCGGACGTATCACGCTTCGCGCCGTCTTCTCGGGACTCGTGAGCGCAATCGATTTGGGCGCCAGCTCTCCGAGGACGATGTGAAAGAACGTCAGGAGGAAGAAAGCGATCGGAACCGCGGCGACGTGGACCGCGGAGGGCGATGGATTGATTCCGACTTTGCGGAACATCGTATCGAAGAGGTGCGCGAGCACCGGCTCGCCGATCCAGCCGAGGGCCAGCGAGGCGATCGTGATTCCGAGCTGGGTGCCGGCGATGTAGCGGTCGAGATGCTGGAGAGCTCCCTGCACCACCTTCGCGCGGCGATCGCCCTTGGCGATCATCTCATCGAGCTTGCTGCGCCGGGCGGCGACGAGGGAGAATTCGGCGGCCACGAAGAACCCGTTTACGGCCACCAATCCAAGAACAGCAAAGAGGCTGCTCGCCGCCGCGGCCATAGACGGGGGGTCAGCCGCCTGCGCAGCAACAAGTACAAGGAGCATATGGGTGTAATCTATATAGTAGTAGAGACTTAGGCTCCCGTCGCAGCGTATAATTGACGGCAGTGGCCATTCCCCGCAATTTGGAACCCTTGCTACCAGCCGTCCCCGGCACACCCGCGGCTCAACAGCCTGTCCTGGCCCTCCCCGCTCCCAGCGGCGGGGGCCGAGAGAGGGTTCTCCGAGTCCTCTACCTGGGCCGCCTCTCGCTGGCGACGGCAATATTTGTCGCCGCCGTCGTGGTCTGGCGGGCAGCCGACAGCACTGCGACACTGGTAGCGACACTGGCCTTCATTGCCACGCTGCTGTTCACCGGCGCGTCGGTCGCCTACAGCGAGCAGCGAGGACGGCTGCCCGGCGACTCGTTCTTCTACGTGCAGATGGTGTTCGATCTGCTGCTCGTCACCACCGTCGTTCGCCTGACCCAGGCGGGCACGCCCTCACAGCTCGCTCCTCTCTACATCCTCGTCATCGCCGTGAGCGCGCTGGTGCTCCCCGCGGGTGGCGTGCTTCTCATCGCGGCGTTGGGGGATGTTCTGTACTTCCTGGTGACGATTGCCGGCAACGAAACGGCGTTCGACATCCCAATCCTCGTGCAGCTCGGAATCTTCGGCGCGGTGGCGCTCGGCTGCGGCTACATCGGCTCGCGCTTGCGGCAAGCCAACGCCGGCCGCGAGGAAATGGCAGCCGAGCTCGCGGCATTCCGGCTGCGTGAGGCAGACATCGAGCGGCTCCACACCCGCGCGGAGAGACTCGAGGCGGTCGCGGAGATGAGCGCGTCGCTCGCGCATGAAATCAAGAACCCTCTCGCGTCGATCAGAAGCGCCGCTGAATTGCTGGCGAAGGTCCCGGGTGCCGACGACGACACGCGCACACTCACGAAGCTGGTTCAGCGCGAGTCCGACCGTCTGTCACGACTGCTGTCGGAGTTCCTCGACTTCGCGCGCACTGGAGTGACGAGCGTAAAGCGCGTCGACCTCGTCGACATCGCGCGCCATGCCTGCGCGCTGATTGCCACGCACCCTGACAAGCCTGAAAACGTGACGATCCGCGAGCTGTTTCCTTCGACACCTCTGGTCGTCGTTGGCGATGATGATCTGCTACACCGTGCGATCTTCAATCTTCTCCTCAACGCAGTGCAGGCGTCTCCTCCCGGCGGCGAAGTTCGGATCGAAGCAGCCGAGCTCTCGCCTCACCAGCTCCCTGCGCAGGCCGAGCATTTCGTGCGCGGCGGGATAATGCTGCAGGTGAGCGATCAGGGGAAAGGGATTCCGGATTCGATCAAGGACAGGCTGTTCGAGCCGTTCGTTACTACGAAGACCGGCGGAAGCGGACTGGGTCTCTCCATCGTTCAACGAGCAGTCGACGCGCACCACGGCTTCGTCATCAGCGGCCGCGCCGGCTCGTCGGGAGGCACCAAGTTCACGGTAGTCCTGCCCAGGCTCGGCGACGGACCCAAGAGGACGCCGAAAGCGACAGCGAGGAGCGGGGCATGACGGCGATCGCGACGGACGCGCCGACAGTTCTCATCATCGATGACGAGATGGGGATTCTCGACACCATCCGCATCCTGCTCAAGAGCGAAGGATTCATTCCCTACACTGCGCTCGGCGGCAAGAAGGGCCTGGAACAGATCGCGGCGCTCAAGCCCGACCTGATACTGACCGACGTGAGAATGCCGGACGTCACGGGTCTCGATATCCTCGCGTCGGTTCGCGCGCACGATCCCGAGGCCGTCGTGATTCTGATGACCGCCCAGGCGAGCCTGCAATCGGCGATCGGAGCGGTGAACAACGGCGCATTCTATTACATCCAGAAGCCGTTCAAGAACGAAGAGCTCGTCACGATCGTTCGCCGCGCCGCCGAGCACCGCAATCTGCGCCGCGAGAACCGGACGCTGAAGACGGAGATGAAGCGGCGCGACAAGTCGGGCCGCCCAATTGGCGCGAGCAAGCCCTGGCTCGATGCGCTGCACGTCGCCGAATCCGTCGCGGCCACCGATTCGACGGTTCTTCTGCAAGGAGAATCGGGTACGGGCAAGGAAGTCGTGGCGCGATACGTCCACGACCTCTCGAACAGGGCGGGGAAGCCGTTTCTGTCGATCAATTGCGGGGCCCTGCCGGAGAGTCTGCTGGAGAGCGAGCTGTTCGGTCACGTCAAAGGATCATTCACCGGCGCTTCCCGGGACAAGGAAGGTCTCTTTTTCGCAGCCGGTGAGGGCACGTTCTTCCTCGACGAGATCGGTGAGACGACGCCGGCAACGCAGGTGAAGCTCCTTCGCGTGCTTCAGCAGCGCGAAGTCATTCCCGTCGGCGCGACCGAAGCGAAGCCTATCAATGCGCGAGTGATCGCGGCGACGAACCGGGATCTGGAA
>JBBQWD010000124.1:0-5160 GCA_038210945.1 Gemmatimonadales bacterium | reverse complement strand
ACGTTCACGCGCCGCAACATGTTGCCGAGTCCGAGCAGGTGAGCGTGCGCGTCGACGAATCCCGGCAGAACCGTAGCGCCGTGCAGGTCGATCACGCTCGTTGATGCATTTGCGAACGTTCGGGCTTCAACATCGGATCCGACAAAGAGTACGCGGCCGCCGCGAACTGCCAGCGCGGATGTGAAGGGACGGGTATTGTCGACTGTGTAGATCTTACCGTTGACGAGGACGAGATCAGCGGCCGACTGCGCTCCGAGCACCGCGGGTGCGAGCATGGCGAGTGCAGCGTAGGTTGTGAGTTGTCTCATGCGCCGGAGTTTGTCGTTTGAACCCTCTCGACACAAGGATATCGCGGGCTTGAAGTTCTCCGTTAAGCATGTCGCGATGCCGCTGCTGCTCATCGCGTGCGCGCATTTTCCGCCGGCGCCGCAAGGATCCGCGGACTACTGGGGATTCACCGGACCGTGGGACAAGCGCAGCGACGTTTCGGTCGAGCGACACGGGAGTAGTCTCGCGCGCGTCATTACCGGCTGGATCGCGCTCGACACGACCAGCTTTCTTCCGGTGCAGCTGTACCACGACAGCATCGGCAGGGAGCCGGCGCTGGCCGCGCGCGCAATGGCGCTCATCACCTCGTATAACGGAAGCCGCTTTCATCCGGAGATAATTCGAGGACTCGGGAGCGACGCGCAGGCGACGGGCGTCACGGCCAGGGCGATCGCATCGCTGGTGGATTCCAGCCGCTACAGTGGCGTGGTAATCGACTTTGAGGGAATGACCCCGCGCGATCTCGATCAGCTTCTCGCTTTCACGCGCGCCGTCGCCGACTCGGTGCGGGCTCACGGCGTAAGCACGGTCGTCATCGCCGTCCCCGCCGGTGACACCGCGGCTTATCCCGCGGCGCTCCTTCTCCAGTCCGCTGATCTCATCATGCCGATGCTGTACGATCAGCACTGGAGCGCCTCGCCGCCTGGCCCGATCGCGTCCCCCGAATGGGTGACGCGCAATCTTGGCACACGAGTCGCCGAAGTCGGCGCGGCGAGAATAGTTGCCGCATTTCCGCTGTACGGTTACCGCTGGCGAAAGACCGCGGAGACCGAGGTCATCAGCTTCGACGACGCGCGCAGGCTGACGACGATGACGAACACGTCGCTCGTGCGAGACAATGCCTCGGCGACGCTCCACGCAACTTCGCCCGAGGGGTGGGATCTGTGGATCAGTGACCGCGTGCTGCTCGAGACGCTGGTGCGCGAAGCCAGACAGCTTGGAGTCCGGACGTTCGCGTTGTGGCGGCTCGGACTGGAAGATCAGGCGGTCTGGGACTTTATCGATCCACAGCACCCGCGCCCCTAGACCACCAGCATCTCCTTCTGGTAGTCCGACGGCGTGATCAGCAGTCCATCCGCGCCGATGAAGCCATTCACCTCGCTCCGCATGCCGACATCGCCAGGCAGGTAGATCCCAGGCTCGATCGAGAAACCGACGCCGGGAATGAGCTCGCGTTCTTCCCGGGTCTCGAGATTGTCGATGTGCGGGCCGGAGCCGTGCAGGTCGCGCGGATCGATCGAATGCCCAGTGCGGTGAATGAAGCGTTCACCAAACCCACGTTTGGTGATTACAGCCCGCGCTGCATCGTCAACCTCGCCGCCGCGCACGGGTTTATGCGCGTCGAGACGCTCGCGCAGCAGCGAGATCGCCGCGTCACGCGCATCCCTCACGGCCAGCCAGATTTTCGTGTCCCGCTCGCTCAGCGCGCCCAGGGATCCCATCCAGGTCTGGTCAGCGAAGACACCGTTCTTCTCGCGCGCCCAGAGATCGACGAGCAGGATGTCGCCGCGATTGATGGTCGCGGAGCTCGCGGCGGTCGGCCCGTAGTGCGGATTGGCGGCGTTCGGACCGATCGCGACAATCGGACCGTGATCCGTCTCGAGCCCGCCGGACTCGAAGCGCTCCAGGATCCACTTCTGGAGGGCGTACTCCGTGAGCGGAGAAGCGCTGTCGGCTTGACTGCCGGCCAGGCGGATCGCCTGCTGGCCGATCGTCGACACCGCGCGCGCCGCGCGCTCGTGGGATGCGCGCTGATCGTCACTCCACACCGCGTAGAACTTCGACACGAGATCGGCCGACGTCACCACCGTCGCGCCCGCGTTCCGCACCATCTCGATCACTCCCGCGGGAACGCGATCGAGATACGGCACTGCATCACCGGGTGAGTACTCCATCGCCACGCGTTTGCCCTTCACGAGTCCCGCAAGGAGGGACTCCAGCGCACGCCAGCTGCTGTACGTCTCTTTCCGCCACTTGGCTGGCCACTCGAGCCACGGGCCCTGCTCGATCGCGTGGGTGATTGCGACTGGGGGACCGCTGTGCGGGATGTACACGAAGAACCGACGCGTGGTCATTCCCGGCAGCTCGAGCATGCCTACCGCGACAGGGTTCAGGCCGTGGAAATCGTAGAGGAGCCAGCCATCGACCCCCGCTGTGCCAAGCGCCGACTGAAGCGCCGCGAGCGATTCAGGCTGGAGCACCCGCGGCTCCTACTCCGAGGTTTTGACCGCGCGCCAGTCGGCGCGCCACTCACAGATGTCTTCGCCCTTCTCCCGGCACCGAACGTGGTCGATCATGCCGCCACCGTTCACCAGCAGCTTCAGCAGCTCGCGCAAGGCTGACTCGTAGTAAAGGCATCCTATTCCGCGCGGCGCAGCTTCGTACGTCACCGATTCCTTGACGCCGAACACGATCGAGGCGCCGACGCGGCGAACGGAAGCTCCGAAGTATTTCTCTCCTGCCTTTTTCACTTGCCGGAACGCGAGGGGCCGTGCGAGAAATCCGGGAAGCAGGTGGATGATCTGACGCCTCGTGGCGGAGATCATCTCGTAGATCCGATCGGCGACGATCTTGCCGGCACGAACGAATATTCCTTCCGCGTCCGAGCGCCGCCCGATTAGGCGCGCGATTCCGATCGCCTCGTCGATGGCGATCTGCTGATTGCGCTTCATCGCTTCCTTGTAGCGCCGGATCTGCGCGATCACCGTGTCGCTCAGGCCCAGTCGCTTGTTGCGATGCTCCTGCACGTACTCGACGTCGACGTCCTCTCCTTCAGGGATGTCGACCGAGCGCACTGCTTCGAGGAGACTGAGCGGGACTATCGCGTTTACGGTACCGGGCATTTAGTTCGTAGGGGAGAGCGCAAGCTAACCGCCGCCCGAATCGCCTTCAAGCAGGAAGTCGAGTGCTTCCGCGATTCATTTCGATTGACGAGGTCGCATCAGCTGAGAGAAATGCTCGCCCGGGCGATCGCCGGCGTCGTGCTCGCCGTCGCCGCTACAGTCATTGCGCGTCGCGCGCATACTCTTTCCAAAACTGGCGCCGCGACGAGCACGGTCGTGGGAGCGCTCGCCATTGCGGCCGGATGGAGCTGGGGATTTCTACTGCTGTCGGTGTTCGTTAGCGCCAGCGCTCTCTCGAAGCTCGGAGAGGGAAAGAAGGCGACGCTTCTGGGCCCCGTCGTGCAAAAAGGTGATGAGCGTGATGCCGGACAGGTGCTGGCGAACGGCGGCATCTACGCAGTGGCCGCCCTCGGTTACATCATCTTCCCGTCGCCGGTGTGGCAGGCTGTGGGCATAGGCGCGCTCGCGGCCGCGGCGGCTGACACATGGGCCACCGAAATCGGCACTCTATTCGGCGGCGAGCCGATCTCGATAGCCTCCGGAAAGAGAGTGCCGCCTGGAACTTCCGGCGGAGTGACCCTGGTCGGCACGCTGGCGGCAGCCGGAGGAGCGATCTTCGTCGCGGCCGCGGCGGCGCTGGCCCACTGGCCCGTTCCGTTCGCCGCCGCGGCACTGGGCGGAATGGCGGGGGCCCTGACAGATTCCGTTCTGGGAGCCACAGTGCAAGCCCGCCGCTGGTGCGACGCGTGCGCGAAGTCCACGGAACGTCTCGTGCACGATTGTGGTATTCCTACTCGGCACGCCGGTGGGGTCGTCGGCTTCGACAACGATGCGGTGAATGCCGTCTGCTCGGGTGTCGGGGCGTTGATAGCTTTACTTCTCTCGTAGACGACGCGAGCAATCGGGAAGGTGGAGGTCATGCAAGGCAGTACTCTTGGCAGCGATGGGGGGGCGCGCGTGCTCCTCGTTAGCACGAACCGCGAGCGACAACCGTATCCGGTTGTACCCAACGGGCTCGCGTGCGTCGCCTCCGCGCTGGATGCGGCCGGACACCAGGTCCGTTTTCTGGATCTCTGTTTTGCCAGAGATCCCGCCGCAGCGGCCCGCGAGGCGGCGCGGAGCTTCAGACCGGACATCATCGGTGTCTCCGTTCGAAACATCGACAACAGCGATGCGATCGCGCTCCGCCACTATACTCCCGAAGCGCGCGGAATCCTCCAGGCGCTGCGCGCGGCCGCACCGGATGCGCGAGTGATCGCCGGCGGCGCCGCGTTCGGCGTCGCTCCCGAAGCGCTCTTTCGGGATCTGGGCGTGGACTACGCCGTGGCGGGCGACGGCGAGCGGGCGAGCGTCGCGCTCATCAACGCGTTGACGTCGGGAGAAGCGATCGAAGCGCTGCCGGGTCTGGTGCGCGACCGAGATGGAACCGTGGTGTTCACCCCACCAGGTGAGGACGCTGATCTCGATTCCCTGCCGCCGCCCGCGCTTCACCGCTGGATTGATCTCGCGCGGTACCAGCGCCACGGCGCGACGATTCCGATCCAGACCAAGCGCGGGTGCGTTTACAAGTGCGTGTACTGCACCTACAGAAACGTCGAGGGTTGGGGATATCGGACGCGCGATCCGGAGCTTGTGGCCGACGAGATCGAAGAGCTGAAAATCAAAGCCGGCGTTCGTCACTTCGACTTCGTCGATTCGACGTTCAACTCGCCACCGGGCCACGCAATCCAGACCTGCGAGGCGATCACGCGCCGAAAGCTCCGAGTCCAGCTCGACACGACGAACTTCACGCCCGCTACGGCGTCGTCCGAGCTGTTGCGGGCGATGAAGACCGCGGGTTTCCGGTCGCTGGGAATCACCGCCGAGAGTGCGAGCGACGACGTGCTGGAGAAGCTGGAGAAGGGATTCAACGCGGCGAAAGTGCGCGAAGTCGCCGAGCGCGTCGAGAAGCACGGGATTAAGACGCTCTGGATTTTTCTCGTGGGGGGAC
>JBBQWD010000123.1:0-5211 GCA_038210945.1 Gemmatimonadales bacterium | reverse complement strand
TCTAACTGCGCGGAAGCGGCTTTCACAAGGTCCACAAACGCGATCGCGCAGCGCGCCCGGTCGAGTCCGCTCAGCGCCCCGAAGATGCCGAACGCGGTGGACCTCACTCCGCTGGGAATCGCCAGCGACGACAGCCATTGCTTGGTGTTCTCGGTCCGCTCCAGCACCAACTCGCGCGAAAGCTCGTAAGGAGGGAGGATGCCGGCGCAAAGACGCCCCAGTTGGAGGCAGGCTACGAGGGTCTCACGATCTCCACCCAATGATGCCCGACCCGACAGCGCGGTTAGCGCGCGGAACCTGAAAGCAGGCGTAGCGAGTGCGAAGCGAGGTTGCTGGCCGATCACTCTCCGAATCTAGGCATGGACTCGGCCCCCGGCTACATTCCGACATATGGCTGTGCCGGTGTTAAACCCCCCAAAATCGATACTGTGGGTAGACGATGAAGGCGAGCTTCTTGAGCCTCATCGCATCTTTCTGCGCTCCAAAGGCTATACCGTAGAGTGGGCGTCCAATGCGGACGACGCGGTCGAGCTCCTGAGGCGCCGTCCGTTCGACATCGTGCTCCTCGATGAACAGATGCCTGGGAAGCGCGGGCTCGAGCTCTATCGGGATGTGCGCGAGATCGCGCCGACCATGCCGGTCGTGATGGTCACCAAGAGCGAGGAAGATTCGACGCTCAAGGAAGCGATCGGTGTCAACATCCGCGACTACCTCGTCAAGCCGATCAACCCGCGGCAGGTGCTGACCGTCGTCACGCAGATTCTCGAGGGCCCGCGCATCCGCCAGCAGGCGATCGCGCGCAGCTTCGTCGAGAGATTCCGCGCGATCGAGCTCGAGCGCGACCGCAATCTCGACTGGCGCGGCTGGATAGATCGCTACGACGAATTGATGCGCTGGGATGTGGACCTCGCCGCCGCGGGCGAGATGGGACTCTACGAGTCGCTCCAGGGTCTGTATCCGGACATGCACCGCGAGTTCGCGTTGTACATCAAAGCGAACTACCCCGAGTGGCTCAAGAATCTCGAGGGAAACAGGCCACCTCTCTCCATTGACATCGTCGCCGAGTTTTTGCTGCCGATCCTGCAGCGCGACAAGGCAGCGGTGTTCATCGTCGTGGACTGTCTGCGTCTCGATCAGTGGAGAGTGCTGGAGCCGCTGCTTGCTCCGTTCTTCGACGTCGAGACGACTCACTACTACGCGGTGCTGCCGACGGCGACTCCGTATTCTCGCAACTCTCTCTTCAGCGGATTGTTTCCCGGCGAGATCGCGGCGCGGCTTCCCGACTGGTGGGGCAACGCGGACCGGGAGGACGAGTCCCTCAACGCGCACGAGCGCGAGCTGCTCGAATCACACCTCGAGGAGATCTGCGGCAAGACGCCGGTTCGCTATCAGAAAATCTCGACTGCGGCGAACTCCGATGAATTGGAGCGACACCTTGGCACCGCGATCGGCCCTGAGGGCGTCAGTGCCTTCGTGTTCAACTTCGTGGATCTCCTCACTCACGGCCGCAGCGAATCGCAGATCTTGTACGAAGTCGCGCGCGACGAGATCGCACTGCGACAGATCACGCGCCAGTGGTTCCAGCGCTCGGCTTTATTCAGCGTGCTGAAGGAAGCGTCGCGGAGAAAGATCTCGGTGCTGCTTACGACTGATCACGGCTCCATTCACTGCAACACACCGGCGACGGTTTACGCCAAGCGCGACGCGAGCGCCAATCTGCGCTACAAGTTCGGCGAAGATCTGCGGGCTGAGCGGCCAGACCAGGCTCTGTTGTTCTCGAACGAAGACATGCTGCGGCTGCCGCGGCGCGGCGCGGGTGGAAATACTCTGCTCGCGACGAATGATTGTTTCTTCGTGTACCCGACAAAGCTGCGCGAGTACCAGAGCCGCTATCGCGGATCGTTCCTCCACGGCGGCGTAACTCCCGAGGAAGTGATCCTCCCGCTCGCGCTCCTCACTCCAAGGCGGTAGTGCCGGTCTACAAACGGCTTCTGCCATACCTGCGCCCGCATGGTTGGCGCATGGCGATCACGATCGTGGCGAACCTCATCGCCGCGCTCCTCGATGGCTTCGCGATCGCGCTGCTCATCCCGTTTCTCAACATCCTGTTCCATCAGCCCGCCACGACGATGCCGAAGGGCTTCGTCGGCAACCTGCTCCACACGATCGTAGGAGGCCAGATCATCCCGGGCGACGAGATGCGCTCGCTCCGGAACGTCATCATTCTGGTGATGATCTCGGTGGTCCTGAAGAATCTGCTGGTGTGGATCGCGGGGCAGTACGGCGCGGCGCTCCAGGAGTACGTCACCCGCGATCTGCGCAATTCCGTCTACCGTCATCTCGCGCACTTGCCGCTCGGGTACTTCACCCAAATGAAGGCGGGGCAGATCCTGTCGCGGGTGATCAACGACACCTTCGAGACGCGTCTCATCCTCACGCAGATCGTGACGCAGTCGCTCCAGAGCGCATCGCTGGTGCTCGTCTACATCGCGATCCTGTTCAGCATCTCGTGGAAGCTGTCGTTGATCGCGCTCGTGATCCTGCCATTGCTCGGATTCTCTTTGCAGCCAATGCTCAAGAAGCTGCGTCGAGGGAACCTTCGTCGGGGCAACGTGCACGGCGAGATGACTAGTGTGCTCCAGGAGACGATCAGCGGCATTCGTCTCGTGAAAGCATCGGGGACGGAGGCATACGAAGAAGGGCGATTCGCCGAGGGGAGCAATACTTACGCGCGCAGCAGTCTCAAGCTGACACGTCTCGCTTTGCTGGCTCCGCCGATCACCGAGATAATTGGAACTCTCATCGCTGTCCTGATCCTCTGGATCGGGGCGTGGCAGGTGCTCCAGGCGGGCACCATGACCGGGGCGACACTGCTCGCGTTCCTCACGCTCGTCCTCCGTCTGCTCCAGCCGTTGAAGCAGCTGTCGCAGATGCGGACGACCGCGCAGTCGTCACTTGCCTCCGCCGAGAGGCTGTTCGAGATCCTGGATTCGCCGGCTGAATACCAGCGCGACGCTGGAACGAGGGAGAAGGCGGTATTCGAGCGCGACCTCCGCTTCGAGAACGTGACTTTCTCCTATGGCGATGCGCCCGTTCTCAAAGGGATCGGTCTGACCGCGAAGAAGGGGGAAGTCCTCGCTCTGGTCGGACCCAGCGGGTCGGGGAAGAGCACGCTCGTGGATCTGATCCCGCGATTCTACGAGCCGGCGCAGGGTCGCATTCTCGTCGACGGCGTCGACACGCGCGAGATCAAGCTGCCGGCTCTGCGCGCGCTCACCGGAATCGTGAGCCAGGAGACGGTTCTCTTTCACGATTCGGTGCGCAACAACATCGCGTACGGCGCGCCCGGTAAGTACAGTCAGGCGCAGATCGAGGCGGCAGCGCGCGCGGCCAACGCCCACGACTTCATTATGGAGCTTCCGCGGGGCTACGATACTCTGCTCGGCGAGAGAGGAACGCGGCTCTCGGGCGGCCAACGGCAGAGGCTCGCGATCGCCCGGGCCTTGCTGAGTGACCCGCCGATCCTCATTCTCGATGAGGCTACGTCCGCGCTGGATACTGAATCGGAGCGACTGGTGCAGGAGGCGATCGACCGGCTGCTTCAGGGAAGGACGGTGTTTGTGATCGCGCACAGGCTTTCTACGATCGCGCACGCCGATCAGATTCTCGTGCTCGATCGCGGTGAAATAGTGGAGCAGGGCAGCCACGCCGAGCTGTTGGCGCGGCGCGGAGCGTACTATCGTCTGTATTCTCTGCAATTCGGTGATGCCGACGAGGCATCGATGGTTCCTTCAGCAGGGTAAGCGATCTTGCACGTTTTGTTTCTTCATGAAAGTCGGGATTGGTCGGGGACGGCGCGTCTCTTTGCGACAGCCGCGCGCGGAATCTCCGAGCGTGGCGCAAAGGTCACGATGCTCGTTGCGCCAGATAGCAACGTGCATCTCGCCATGTCGCCACGGCGCGCTCCCAACCAGCCGCGGCACACTCCGATACCGGAGCCTTTCGAGATCATCCCGTTCGCTACCGAGGGCTGGTTCTACGCGGCCGCGAGACGGCTGAAGAAGATTTTCCGGCGTTGGGATGCCGACGTCATCTTCGTCACTACCGATACCGAGCACCTGATCGCCGCCACTGCCTGCTGGATGACCCGCGACGGCTCCGTGGTGCGCTGGACTCCATCGGGGGAAAAGCTCGAGATGGGGTTCAAGGGTCGCATGGCGACGCGCCTCGCCAGCACTTCGTTCCTTTTCGCGACCGAGACGGATCGTCGCGCGGCGAACATTCCAAAGCGAGCGCTCGAATCCTCGGTCGCCGAGCTCGGCGTCGATGTCGAGGCGTATCCAGCAAACGGCGCCAAGCCGGCCGCGCCTGCCGAGGGCGATGCCGCGAGCGACCAGAAGCAGGCTGAACCGCTCAAATACATCGTTTGCGTTTACGGTCCGTCAGCGCGCGGACGAGCCGCGACGGCAATCCGAACGATCTCGATGCTGTCGCCGCGACATCCCAATCTCAGACTTATCATCGTGGGGCCGGGCTCGGATGACGAAGATTTGCGCATGCAGGCCGCGGCTCTACGCGTGCTGCATCTCGTCAGCTTCCTCGGCGACCGCGACGACCAGATCAACCTGATGCGCGACGCGCACCTCGGATGGGTCGTTGCCGACGCCGACACCGGAGCGTACGGAATCCTCGACCTGATGGCGCTCGGCATTCCCACTGTCGCCAGCGAAGGCGGGATCGCTCAGCGCTACATCGCTCACGGCATCAGCGGAGCGCTCCATCCGAGGGATGACTCCGCGTCCACGGCGGCAACGGTCGCGGGGATGCTGATGAGCGAGGAACAGAGGGAAGCGATGGGCAAAGCAGCGCGAGTCCGCGTCGCGAGGGAGTTCCCGGAGGATCAGATGATCGAGAGCTTCGATCGCGCCGCCAACGCCGCGCGCACCAGGGGTCGCCGCTCGAAGTGACGCCCTCCGGCCGCGGCTCCTCCGGTGTTACGGCGGTGATCGCGGCGCACAACGAATCCGCCAACATCGAAGCGTGCATCGCGAGCGTGGATTGGGCGAGCCATGTGATGGTCGTCGAGAACGATTCGATCGATGATACGGTCGAGCGCGCGCGCGGTGCCGGCGCGACGGTGATCAGCCCGAAGTTCACGACGATTGGAGCGCAGCGGAATCATGCGATCGTCAGAGTCACGACTCCCTGGGT
>JBBQWD010000122.1:0-5226 GCA_038210945.1 Gemmatimonadales bacterium | reverse complement strand
GTGGAATCGCCGCACGCTGCCGTAAAAACCGCGGCAAACGCGAGAGCCGTTAGAACCGCTGCTCTGCGCCCGCGCGGATTTAACGTTCGTAGAGTGTCTTTGATGACCTTGTTCATCGAACTCCTCCTGACATGATGCGATGTGAACGCGAGCGGGCGCGGACGCGTCCTTTTGATTCGCGGCGATCTTCCCACGGTTGCGCGATCGCGTTCCGATCACGGGAATGGAGGAGATGCCTTGATGTTAGCGCGCACCATTTCCCTCACCCATGGCCTGAATGGGTGACAGAGGAGGTAATCCTTTTGGGGTAGACGGCAGAGCGGGGGCGCTCGCTTTGGCGGGAGTGCGGGCTAACTAAACGGACCAACCTTGAGTGGGCGTGGGCGCGCCGGTAGGACCAAGCCTGTTAGTCGTCTTGATGATGGGCGTAGGCGGCGATCTGCAACCGCGTGTGCAGGGCCAGCTTGCCCATCACGTTCCGCACGTGACTCTTCACAGTGTCGGTGGCGACATTCAGGCGCTTCGCGATTTCCTTGTTGCTCATCCCGGCCGCGATGAGCGCAATCACCTCGCGCTCGCGTGGCGTCATGCGCACGGCTTCGAGCGCCGACTCGCTCCCTCGGCGGACAGCCACTTCAGCGATCTGCGAGAAGAGGCTGCCGGTCATTCGGGGCGGTAACACCCGCGCGCCGTCGGCCACGGATCGGATGGTCCCGACGAAATCCTCGAACGTGGCATCCTTGAGAATGAAACCGACGACCCCCGCATTCACGAACTCAGCGATTTCCTCGTGCACCGGAAGAAGGTCCATGACGATGACTCGGACATCCGCCATTTCCTTCTTGCAAGCCTCGGCGAGGCGAAGGGAATTCTTTTCCTGGAGCCCGACATCGAGGAGAACCACGCGAGGGTTTTTCTTTTTCAGCATACCCGCCTCGAGGTTGGTCCCGGCGAGCACTACCTTCACATCGGGCAGTTCGTTGAGCATGTCGGTCATGCCTTCGCGAACGAGCCGATTGTCCTCGATGATAGCGACCGTGATCATCATTGCGAGCGTAGAGGTCCAAAAACTGGCTTCAGGCGGGAAAGAGGAGCGCCATCCCGCGTCAAGAACGATAGAATGTCTAAGGCAAGACATTTGCCGCGCCGGATAAACATACGCTATAAGGGTATTCCCTACAGGGGATTATGGGCGCAGCTGATAAAGCAGATCGTCCTCCACACGATAGAGAAGCGGCACGATGGCGATGCGTGGATAAATCGCGCGGAGACGCTCGGCTTCGTGGAGCACGAAATCCACCTCGTCGCGGATCCCGAATTTCGGCGCGCAGTCCTCGAAGTGCTTCACCGCACGCGCTTCATCCCAGCCGGCGGCATCCACCAGTCCGCGAATGAATTGTTCGCGCCGTTCCGCCAGGCGCGCCATGCCGCAGTCGGTGTGCGCGAGTAGCACTATCGTCCGCACCCGGCCCACGGCGATCGCGTACGAGATACGAAACTCGTTATCCCGCATGTTCGCGCCCGCTGTGCGGAGGACGAAGGCGAAGTCGTTGGGTATGCGCAGCGCCTTGCGGCTGTCCATGCACATGCCGATCAGCATCTGCGGAGCCGGCGATGCGGCGGTGGCGCGCCCGAGGTTGTGATACTCGAGCAGGAGCTCGACCGGTGTCCCGCGGTATTCCGGGAAAATGTCGTCTCGTTGGGTGACGGAGGTGATCTGGTGCACCCGCGCGCTGCCGCCTGGCGTGCGGGTCAGGTCCACTGCTTCTCCTTCGAGCCGATCGCTTCCCTTACCAGCGCCGCGAAGTCCGCGACGTCCGATTCCACCGTGTCGAACGATGTGATCAGGCGCGCCTCCGAAGTCGACTCGTTCCAGACATGGAACGGCCACTGCTCCTGCAGTTTTGGAATTATCTGGGGCGGCAGCGTTACGAACACCTCGTTGGCCTCGACGGCCTGAGTCAACGCGACACCCTTTATCCCCGCCAGCTCGCTCGCGAGCAGCTGCGCCATCTTGTTCGCGTGCTCCGCGCTCCGCTTCCAGAGGCCGTTCGTCAACAGCGCGCTGAATTGCACGGCGATGAAGCGCATCTTCGAGGCGAGCTGCATCCCCTGCATGCGCCGAAATTCGAAATCGTCGGAAAGCGCCCGTTTGAAGAACACCACCGCCTCACCAGCGATGAGTCCGTTCTTTGTGCCCCCGAATGAAAGCGCATCGACCCCCGCATCGCGGGTTATCGCTTTGAGCGGGACGTTGAGGTGAGCGGCGGCGTTGAAGATCCTCGCGCCATCCATGTGGAGCAGCAGCGCATTCGCGTGCGCGAAGTCGGCGATCACCTTGATTTCCTGCGGCGTGTACACCGTCCCATACTCGGTCGCCTGAGTAATCGAGATCGCGCGCGGCTGCACGTGGTGCTCGTTGCCGATGTCGTGCAGATGCTCGCGAATTCCCTGGACCGTGATCTTGCCATTTGGCGAAGGCACCGTCAGCAGCTTGCAGCCGATGTGCTTTTCCGCCGCGCCGCATTCCGAGGTGTAGACGTGGGCAGTCTCCGCACAGATGACGGCCTGGTGTGACCTCACCATGCTCTGGAGGCACAGGACGTTCGCGGCGGTACCGCTGAACACCAGAAATACTTCCGCATCCCCGCCCAGCTCGCTGCTGATCCGGTCGATGGCGTCGAGCGAGTAGGTGTCGGTGCCGTAGGAGGGGACGTGGCCTCGATTCGCGGCGGCCATCGCCGCGAGAACCTCCGGGTGCACGCCCGCCCAGTTGTCGCTCGCGAAGGCGCGCTCCGACTGCTGCTTATGCTGCATGCGCCTACGATAACGTGAGGTAACCTCTAATGAAAGTCGCGACTGGCGTGAACGAGCTGCTTCACCTTGAGCTCGCTGAATTTTCGGCCTATGACATTCCTCACTCCGCCGTCCCGCTCGAACCGTCCCTGCACCACCACGAAGGTCGAAAACTTCACGACCTCCGAATACTTCTCGACCATCTTCTTGGAGACGATCACGTTGATGAAGCCAAACTCGTCTTCCATCAACAGAAAAACGGTTCCTTTCGCGCTCTGCGGCTGCTGACGAATCGTTACCAGCCCGGCGGTGATGATGGCTTCTCCTCCATCGAGCTGCTCCAGCTCTCTTGAGTCGAGCGCGCCGGCCGCGCGGAGCTTCTCCCGCAAATGCTCCATCGGGTGGCCGCTGACGCTGATCCCGACCGAGAAGTAGTCGAGGAAGATCAGCTCATCGCGCGTAAGGGGACGCGGACTGTATGAAGTCCGTCGCGCTGGAGCGAGGGGAAGGCTGTCCCCTACCGCGCGCATCGCGACCCACGCCGCGCGGCGGCGATCCGGCTCCCAGCAGCCGAAGGCGCCCGCCCGCGCCAGCTGCAGCGCATCCGCTCGCTGGAGCTTCGCTCGCTGCACTACGTCGTCGATCGATGTGAACCGGTCCCAGCCCCTCGCTGTTTTCAGAGCCTCGAGAGATTTCTCGCCCAGGCCGCGGATGTGACGCCAGCCAATGCGTAGCGCCGGCTTCTCCGGATTTTCGGTGGGCGCGGTGGTGCACTCCCAGTCGCCCTCGCCCATGCACGGCGGAAGAACTTTCAGCCCGTGTCGTCTGGCGTCGTGGATGAGCGTCGACGGCGGATAGAATCCCATCGGCCACGAGTTGAGCAGGCCGGCGTAGAACTCCGCGATGTAATGCGCCTTGAGATACCCAGTCGCATACGCAATGAGGGCGAAGCTCCACGCGTGCGACTCCGGAAATCCGTAGTTGGCGAAGCTCTTGAGATCTTCGGCGATCCTGGCCGCGACGTCTTCCGAAACTCCGCGCTCAACCATGCGCGCGCGCAGCTGCTCGAGCACACGGTGCAGCTTTTCCACTTTACGAATATGTCCCATCGTCCGCCGCAGCTCGTCGGCCTGCGCCGCCGAATATCCTCCGAGCTTCATGGCGATCGCCATCGCCTGCTCCTGGAAGATCGGAATTCCCTGCGTGCGCTTGAGAATCGGCTCCAGATCGGGGTGCAGGTAGGTCACGGGCTCGAGTCCGCGCCGCCGTGCCGTGTATGGATGGACGAAATTCGCCTGGATCGGGCCGGGACGTATGAGCGCCACCTGCACCACGATGTCGTAGAGCCGGTCCGGCTTGGTGTGCAGCACCGATGCGATCTGCGCGCGACTCTCGATCTGGAAGGTGCCGATCGTCTCGCCGTGCGCGATCAGGTCGTAGGTCTTTTCATCGTCGGGCGGCAGCTTGTACATCTCGGGCCGAGTGCCGGTGCGCACCTCGATCATGTCGAAGGCGCGCCTCACCAGCGACAGCGCGCCGAGTCCGAGGAAGTCGAACTTCGGGATGCCGACGGCATCGAGATCGTCCTTGTCGAACTGTATGATCGTCCGGCCCATCGTCGTGTGCTCGACCGGCAGGTAGTCCCCGAGTGGCGCGGATGACAGCACGAATCCACCGACGTGCGTGGAGCGAAGACGAGGCACTCCCTCGAACGCCGCCATCGCCGCGAGAGTCGCCTTGCCACGTGGATTGTCGAGATCGAGCCCGAACTTGGGAGCGAGAGTCTCTTCGATGTACTTCGCTCCTTCGGCCGGATCGCTCCAGTGGATTCTCTTGGAGAAATTCGTCGCCATCTCGACCGGATACCCGAAGGCGCGCATCGAATCGAGAATCGCGTTGGGCCCGCGGTACATCTGCACGATGCAAGTGATCGCCGCGTTGGCCCGGTTGTACTTGTCATAGACGTAGTCGAGCACTTCTTCCCGTCGATCGTGCTCGATGTCGACGTCGATGTCCGGGGCTTCCGTCTGTCCATCGACACGGATCTCGGAGAGGAATCGCTCGAACAGAAGCCCGTGCTTCACCGGATCCACAGCGGTGATGGCGAGGCAGTACGCGACCGCGGAGTTCGCCGCGCTGCCGCGTCCCTGACAGAGTATTCCTTTTTTGCGGGCGAAATCCACCGCGTCCCACATCACGAGGAAGAATCCGGCGAATCCGAGCTTGCCGATGACTCTCAGCTCGTGTTCCAGCTGCGCGGTTTGCTTGTCGTCTATCTCTCCCCACCGATCGCGCGCGCCCGCGAAAACTCTGTCGCGCAGGAAGGAATCATCAGTGAAGCCTCCGGGAACCGGGAACCGCGGCAGCGGCGGCCTCACCCACGCCAGACTGAAATCGCATTCGGATGCGATTCGCTCGCTCTCCTCGAGG